>DHXA01000139.1:35984-39609 GCA_002413455.1 Rhodanobacter sp. UBA5168
CGGCTGTTCACCACCCAGCAACAGAGCTTCATCAATCTGCGCCGCGGCCGGCCCGGGCTGATCCCGCCGCCGATCGACGATATCGAGTCGTACTGGACGCCGCCGGAAAAACTGATGGTCGAGCGCGCACTGGCCTGTGCGGTGGTGGGTGCGGCTGACACTGTCGAGGACGGCATCGAGGCCTTCATCGCCCGGCACCAGCCGGACGAGCTGCTGATCACCGCCAACGTATTCGAGCATGCGGCTCGGCGGCATTCGTTCGAGATCGCGGCAGCCGTGCGGGATCGGTTGATGGCTGCGAACTGACCGGCGCGGCACCGAAAGAACGGGCGGGACCGCCGATCGGCCATAATGGTCGTTATTCCACGAATTGTTGAAGCTTTCCCACGCATGAAAACACCCAAGGGCCTGCAGGCACTGATCGAGGAGGGCGTGATCGATCAGGTGCTGCGACCGCTGAAGAGCGGCAAGGAAGCCTCCGTCTACGTCGTCCGCTCGGGCGAGGACATCCGTTGCGCCAAGGTCTACAAGGACATGGCGCAACGCAGTTTCCAGGCGCGAGTGCAATATCAGGAAGGGCGCAAGGTGCGTGGCAGCCGGCAGATGCGCGCGATGGGCAAGGCGACCAAGTTCGGCCGCAAGGAGGCCGAGGCCGCCTGGAAGAATGCCGAGGTCGATGCGCTGTACCAGCTCACCGCCGCCGGCGTGCGGGTGCCGAAGCCCTATGGTTATTTCAATGGCGTGCTGGTGATGGAGCTGGTCACCGACGCGGACGGCTATTCCGCACCGCGACTCGGCGAGGTGGAACTGTCGGCGGACACCGCCCGCGAGTACCACCGCTTCCTGATGCAGCAGGTGGCGCGGATGCTTTGCGTGGGACTGATCCACGGCGATCTGTCCGAGTACAACGTGCTGGTGGGGCCGCAAGGTCCGGTGATCATCGATCTGCCGCAGGCGGTCAGCGCATCCGGCAACAACTCTGCGCGCGCGATGCTGCGGCGTGACGTCGGCAACATCACGATCAGCCTGTCGCGCTTCGCGCCGGAGCTGCTGGACACGTATTACGGCGAGGAGATGTGGGCGCTGTACGAGCTGGGCGAGCTGCACCCGGACAGCGAGCTCACCGGCCATTTCGAGTTCGACGAGAGCATCGCCGATGTCGACAGCGTGATGCAGTCGATCATCGACGCCCGCGAAGAAGCGATCATCCGCCAGCAGGGCCGCGAGGCGGCCGCGCAGGAAGATTGATCGTATTCCGGCTGTTGTAGGAGCGACTTCAGTCGCGATTGCTCTTCGCGCTACATGCCAAGGCATCGCGACTGAAGTCGCTCCCACAACTGGTCAGTTGCCGACTTTCAGCAACTCCACCTCGAACACCAGTGAAGCGTTCGGCGGGATGTCGTCGCCGGCGCCGCGGGCGCCGTAGCCGAGCGCGGCCGGAATCAGCAGGATGCGCTTGCCGCCTTCGTGCATGCCGGCCACGCCCTGGTCCCAGCCGGCGATTACGCTGCCCTGGCCGAGCAGGAAGGAGAACGGTTCGCCGTGATCGCGCGAGCTGTCGAACTTCGCGCCGTGCTTGTCCTTGGCGCTGTCGTCGTAGAGCCAGCCGGTGTAGTGCACGGTCACCTGCATGCCGTCCTTCGCCTCGGCACCGGTGCCGACTTTCTGGTCGATCGTGGTGAGCTTGTCCACGTTACCGGTGGCTTGCGCAGGTGGCGCGGCTGTCGTGCAGGCAGCGAAGGTGAATACGGCGAGCAGGGGCAGCAACCAGCGCATGGGATGACTCCGGGAATGTGGATGGAAGCGGGGTGGATGGAAGCGGAATGTCGATTATCGGGTAAACCACGGCTCAGCTCACCGTCTCGGCCGCGACCATGCGCTTGACTGGGTCGACGGCCACCGCATCGGCGTCGTTCATCATCTGCAGCTGGCCATCCTGGATCAGGCACTGCAGGCGCATGCCACGCTGCAGCAGATCGACCAGTTCGGCCACGGTGCCGGCGGGGATGTCGAGTACGGTGAGGTTCCTGTTGCGGCCCAGCGCTGCGCCGACCTTGTTCCACCAGATCTCCGCCGCGTTGCCGCCGTAGTTGATCACCACGACCTGGCGCGAACGGCCGCAGGCCTTGCGGATGCGCGTTTCGTCCGGCTGGCCGACTTCGATCCACAGCTCGATCTCGTCGGTATACGCCTTGCGCCACAGCGCCGGTTCGTCCTCGTCGCTGATGCCCTTGCCGAACTCCAGCCGCTCGTCCGCGTACAGCGCGAATGCGAGCAGGCGCACCATCAGGCGTTCCTCGGTTTCCGACGGATGCCGCGCCAGGGTCAGCGCATGGGTGGCGTAATAATGCCGATCCATGTCGCTGATCTGCAGTTCGACCTTGTAGATGGTGGAGTTGAGTGCCATGGGCATGCCTTGAGACGACAACCCGCCATTGTACGCGCAGTGCTGCCGCGCAGCCGGCACGCATTAAACTGGCGATTCATGAGCCCGCCCGCGACAGCCTTCGTCCGCGACCCCCACGCCAGCACCGTGCATCTGCCGCCCGCTGCCTGGGCGACCGTGCTCGATGGCCTGTGTGCGCAATTCGGCACGGTCAGTCGCGCGCAGTGGCTGGATCGCATGACGCGTGGACGGGTTCTGGACGGGCAGGGTGTCGCGATCACGCCAGACACGCCGTACCGGGTGGGCTTGCGCATCCACTACTACCGCGAGGTGATGGACGAGGTGTCGATTCCGTTCGCCGAAACCGTGCTGCATGCGGACGAACATCTGGTGGTGGCGGACAAGCCGCACTTCCTGCCGGTGACCCCTGCAGGTGGCTACCTCGAGCAGACCTTGCTGCGGCGGCTGGTCCGACGGCTGGACAATCCGAACCTGGTGCCGCTGCACCGGATCGATCGGCTCACCGCGGGAGTGGTGTTGTTCTCGGCGAATCGAAGTAGCCGGGCGGCGTACCAGGCGCTGTTTCGCGAGCGCCGGATCGACAAGCGCTACGAGGCGCTGGCGCCAGGCCTGCCGGCACTCGAGTTTCCGTTGTCGCGGTGCTCGCGCATGGTCGCGGGCGAACCGTTCTTCCGCATGCAGGAGGTCGGCGGCGAGCCGAACAGCGAGACGCGGATCGAGCTGATCGAGCGCGGCGAGAAGAGCTGGCGCTATGCGCTGTATCCGGTCACCGGCAGGAAACACCAGTTGCGCGTGCACATGGCTGCGCTGGGTGCACCGATCGTCGGCGACACGCTGTATCCGACATTGGCCGAAACGGCCGATGACGATTGCCAGCATCCCTTGAAGCTGCTGGCGCACAGCCTGGCGTTTGTCGATCCGCTTTCCGGCGAGTCGCGGCGGTTCGAGAGTCGGCTGACATTGTGACGCTTGGCACGCCGGAGTGCCGGGGCGCAAGGGGTAACCATCGGCGGCCATTCCACGCTATCTTCCACCGCAGCATCCGCCCGGGGGAGAAACAAACGTGAGTGCACAGCCCATGTCCAGCGCGACACCGCGCAACGAATTGACCATGCGTGGCGTGATCATCGGCGTCGTCATTACCGTGGTGTTCACCGCGGCCAACGTGTTCTTCGGCCTCAAGGCCGGTCTGACTTTCGCCACCTCGATTCCGGCGGC
>DHXA01000042.1 GCA_002413455.1 Rhodanobacter sp. UBA5168
CCTTCGAACTTGCCCAGCTCGAAGAAGTAATGCTCCGAATCGCGCAGCACCGGCGTGGCGCCGGACATCACCGAATACGGATTGATCAGATCGGTGGGCGCATAGGTGGCGCCGCAGTGCTCGCAGTTGTCGCCGTACTGGTCCGGCGTGCCGCAGTTCGGGCAGACGCCCTTGATGTAGCGATCCGGCAGGAACATTTCCTTTTCGGGATCGAACAGCTGCTGGATGCTGCGTCTGGCGATGTAGCCGGCGTCGCGCAGGCGCGTGTAGATCAGCGTCGCCAGTTCGCGGTTCTCGTCCGAATGGGTGGTGTGGTAGTGGTCGAACGCGACGCCGAACGCGGCAAAGTCGGCTTCGTGTCCCTGGCGGATGCCGTCGATGAAGGCCTCGGGCGTCATGCCGGCCTTTTCCGCGGCCAGCATGATTGGCGTGCCATGGGCATCGTCGGCGCAGACATACACCACCTTGCTGCCGGCCATTCGTTGCGCGCGCACCCAGATGTCGGCCTGGATGTAGCCCAGCAGATGGCCCATGTGCAACGGACCATTGGCATAGGGCAGGGCGTTGGTGACGAGGAGGCGGCGGCTCATGGCAGGCAATCACTCAGGATGACTGCGCATTATGGCATGGCCGTCCAAATCCATGCCTGGCGCGGGTCGCGCGTTGCGCGCACAAAAAAGAAGCGCGCCATCGGCGCGCTCCGGGTCACTCCAATCAAGGCGGCGACTATTCCTGACGTTCCCAGGTCTGGCTGCGACCGAGCAGGGCGAAACCGATGTAGCCGTGCACGTCGAGCTTCTGGCCACCGTCCGTCAGCTTGAGTTTCACCTTGTAGATCTTGCCGGTCTTGGGGTCGAGAATCTTGCCGCCGTCCCACACGTCGTCATCCTTGCTGACGCCCCACATGATGGTCATGCCCTCGATGGGTTTGTCCTTGCGCTCACCGTCGCACTGGGTGCAGTTCGGGTGCTCGCCGTCCTTGGCCACCTCTTCCGGCGAACGGTTCAGCAGCTTCACGACCCTGGCCTGGAATTCGCCGTTGTTTTCGGTGATCTGCACGATCGACTTCGGCTGGTGGGTGTGGTCGTCGATGGTTTTCCAGGTGCCGGCCGGCGTGTCGGTGGCGGCCAGTGCGGTGCCGGCCGCCAGCAGCAGGCCGGCAGCGAAGGTGAGGCGAAGAGCATGCTTCATGGATAGTCCTCCCGTACGAAAGCGTATGGATGCGAGACTGGCGAGCTTGTGCGGGGTCGTCAAGCTGCAATGCGCCATCGCGGCGGCACGGCGGCGCGGCGCGATCCGCCCCCTGATTCAGTTCAGCGGAGCGCGCACGGCGCGCTGGCATAATGGGCGCTTCCCGCAACCATCCGAGCCGACATGACACAGGCGAATGAAGCCCTGGTTCGCCATCTACTTGGCGACCTCATCGATACCCATACCGGCGCGCCGCTGGTCGAAGCCGTGCGGGCGATCGGCGTGGACGGGGCACGAGTGTCGGTGGATCTGCAGTTGGGCTATCCGGCGGCCGGCGCCATCGCCGCCATCGCCGTGCGCGTGCGTCAGGCACTGGAGGCCGATCCGGCGATCGAATCGGCGGCCGTCTCGATCACCAGCCGTGTCCATGTGCACAAGGTGCAGGGCACATTGGGGCCGCTACCGAACGTGAAGAACATCATCGTGGTGGCCTCGGGCAAGGGCGGCGTGGGCAAGTCCACGGTGTCGGCGAACCTGGCGCTGGCGCTGCAGGCCGAAGGCGCAAAAGTGGGCGTGATGGATGCGGATATCTACGGGCCCAGCCAGCCGACGATGCTGGGTGTGCACGGCAAGCCGGCTTCGCCGGACGGCAAGAGCATCATTCCGATGCAGGCGCACGGCATGCCGGTGATGTCGATCGGCTTCCTGGTGGAAGAGGACACGCCGATGATCTGGCGTGGTCCCATGGTGACCCAGGCGATGATGCAGTTGCTCACGGACACGCGCTGGGAGCAGCTCGACTACCTGATCGTCGACCTGCCGCCGGGCACCGGCGACATTCAGCTCACGCTGTCGCAGAAAGTGCCGGTGGCCGGCGCGGTGATCGTCACCACGCCGCAGGACATCGCCCTGCTGGATGCACGCAAGGCGCTCAAGATGTTCGAGAAGGTCGAGGTGCCGGTGCTCGGCGTGGTGGAGAACATGGCCACCCACATCTGTTCGAACTGCGGCCACGAGGAGCACATCTTCGGGGAGGGCGGTGGCGAGCGGATGTCGACGCAATACGGCGTGCCGTATCTGGGTTCGCTGCCGCTGGACATCCGCATCCGCGAACAGGCCGACAGCGGCAACCCCACGGTGGCTGCGATGCCTGATTCGGAGCTCACCGCGCGTTACCGCGAGATTGCCCGCAATGCGGCGGGCCGGTTGTCGCGGCAACCGCGCAACAAGTCGCTGGGGCTGGGCAAGATCGTGGTGCAGGGCGCGCCTTCCGCATGACGATGGCGCCCAGACGCGTGCTGTGCGTGTCGGGCAGCCTGCGCCGGATCTCGGCGAACACGGCAGTGCTGCAGGCGGCGCGGCAGCTGGCGCCGGCCGGGCTCGATCTGATCTTGTACGAGGGGCTCGCGGCGCTGCCGCTGTTCAATCCCGATGATGAGATCGAGCCCTTGCCCGTTCCCGTGCAGGCGTTGCGGGCTGCCGTCGGCGCCAGCGACGCCTTGCTGATCGCCTGTCCCGAGTACGCCCACGGCGTGCCCGGTGCGTTCAAGAACCTGCTCGACTGGCTGGTCGGCAGCCTCGAGTTTCCGGGCAAGCCGGTAGCCTTGCTGAATGCGTCCGGCCGCGGTTCGCACCATGCGCAGGACGCGTTGCGCGAGATCCTTCTCACCATGTCGGCACAGTTGCTGGATGGGGCCTGCGCCATCGTGCCGTTGCCGGGCGCCGGTTGCGAAGTGGCTGCGATATTGCGAGACGAAGCGCGATGCGCTGAGTTGCGCGCGGTGCTGGCGGCACTCGCTACGGAGCTGTCCGGCGTCTGAGACCCGGCCCGTGGTATTTTGCGCATCTTTGGCCGGACACCGTCCAGGCCGCAGCCGATTCGAGACTGGAGATCGCGTGAGCATCAAACCCGACAAGTGGATCCGTCGCATGGCCGAGCAGCACGGCATGATCGAGCCATTCGAACCCGGCCAGGTCAAGCTGCGCGACGGCCAGAAGCTGGTGTCCTACGGCACCTCCAGCTACGGCTACGACGTGCGCTGCTCGGACGAATTCAAGATCTTCACCAACATCAACTCCACCATCGTCGACCCGAAGAACTT
>DHXA01000037.1:0-2456 GCA_002413455.1 Rhodanobacter sp. UBA5168
GGACCGATGTTGCGCAAGCCTTCTTCGCTGACTTCCTGCACGCTGATCTGTTTCTGGTAGCTGGCCACCGACACGCCGCTGTAGCTGCGCGCGTAGCCGTAGGTCGGCAGCACATGGTTGCTGCCGCTGCAGTAGTCGCCCACCGATTCGGGTGTCCACTGGCCGAGGAAGATCGAGCCGGCGCTGTCGATGCCGTCGAGCAAGGCACGTGGCGCGACTACCTGCAGGATCAGGTGCTCGGGCGCATAGTGATTGCTTACCTCGACCGCCTGCGCCAGCGAATCGACGGCGATCAGTCGGCTCTGCGCCAGCGCCTGGCTGGCGATCGCGCCGCGCGGCAACTCGGCACATTGCCGCTCGACCTCGGCCGCTGCCTGATCCAGCAACTCGGCGGACGGGCTCAGCAGGATCACCTGCGAATCCGGCCCGTGCTCGGCCTGCGACAGCAAGTCGGCGGCGACGAACACGGGGCTCGCCTCGGCATCGGCGATCACCAACACTTCCGACGGACCGGCCGGCATGTCGATCGCGGCGCCGTCCGGGTCGGACGACACCTGCAGTTTCGCCTCGGTGACCCAGGCGTTGCCGGGGCCGAACAGCTTGTCGCACTTCGGCACGCTGGCGGTGCCGCAGGCCATCGCTGCGATCGCCTGCGCGCCGCCCAGCTTGAACACCTTGTGCACGCCGGTGAGGCGCGCGGCATACAGCACCGCCTCGTCGCAGCGACCATCGGCGCGCGCCGGCGAGCACAGCACCACCTCGCGGCAACCGGCGATATGCGCCGGCACGCCCAGCATCAAGGCGGTCGACGGCAACGGTGCACTGCCGGCCGGCACGTACAGACCGACCCGGCTGATCGGGCGAAGCATGCGCTCCACCCGCACGCCAGGCGCAGTATCGACCGCCACCGGTTGCGGTGCCACCGCGCGATGGAACAGCTCGATGCGCGCAGCCGCTTCGCGGATCGCCGCCTTCAGGTCCGGATCGAGAAAGGCCTCGGCCGCAGCGAATTCGGCCTCGTCCACCTCGATCGACTCCAGCGTGCAGCGGTCGTATTTCGCGCTTAGGTCGCGCAGTGCCGCGTCGCCACGCTCGCGTACGGCGGCGATGATCTGCTCGACATCGCGGCGCAGTTCATTCGCGCGCGATTGCGCGGGCCGCGCCAGTGCATCGCGGCGTGCTGTTTCATCCAATGCGTTCCAGTCCAGACGTTTCATGCCAGCCAGTTCTTCATGCGAGCCCGATTCATGCCAACCTGCTTCATGCCAACATTTTCTCCACCGGCAGCACAAACATCTCACGCGCGCCGGCCTTCTTGATTTCCTCCAGCTGCCGCCAGCTCACCTCGCCGGCGCACAGCGCCTGCAGCATCAGTTGGTCCGGCTGGCCAGCCACCGCCAGCAAGGTCGGCTGCGGACCGCCCGGCAGCAGGCGGGTGACCGCTTCCAGCGTATGGCGCGAGGTCTGCAACAGCAGCAGGCGCGATTCGCGCACCTGGATCACCCCATCCAGCCGCTTCAGCAGCAGCTCCAGCATGTCGCCGCGCTCGTCCACCGGCAGGGTCAGCGGCCCCGCGAGCACGGCTTCGCTTTCGAGCAGTACATCGGCCTCGCGCAGCTGGTTCGCCACCAGGGTCCCGCCGCTTTGCACCAGATCGCAGATCGCATCGGCCGTGCCCAGCTTTGGCGCAATCTCGACCGAGCCGGTCAGGGTCACCACGCCGGCATCGATTCCCTGCGTGCGCAGCCATTCGCCCAACAGGCCCGGATACGACGTGGCGATGCGCCGGCCTTCCAGTTGCCTGGGCTCGTGGTAGTCCAGTTCCTGCGGCACCGCGATCGACAGCCGGCAACGCCCGAAGCCGAGCGGGCGCAGCTCGCTGAGCGGTTCGGCATCGCGCCCCGTGGTGAGCTGGAACTCGCTCAGTACGTTGCGCCCGACGATGCCGAGATCGCATACGCCTTGCGCGATCAGGCTTGGAATATCGTCGTCGCGCACCAGCAGCAGGTCGACCGGCTCGCCCTCGCCGAAGCAGAAGAGCTTGTCGCGGCTTTGGCGAAAGCTAAGCCCGCAACGATTGAGAAGGTCGAGTGCCGGCTCGGTGAGCCGGCCGGATTTCTGCATCGCGATGCGCAGTCGATCGCGGGCCTTCATGCCCTTGCCTTTTTGCCGGGGACACGACGGCGCGAGGCATGCGCCGCCGCGGCAAGATAGCCGCCGTTACCCTGATTGAGATAGCGCGCCACCCGACCGATCGTGGTGATGCTCACCGCGGTGCGCTCGTGGATCTCCCGGTAGGACACGCCATCAAGCAGATACGGCACCACCCGCCAGCGATCCACCAGCACCTCCATTTCCGCCGGGGTGCACAGGTCGCGCAGGAACGCGGCCATCTCGCTGGCGTTCTTCAGGGACAACAGTGCCTCGCAGAGACTGAGTTCGGCAGACTCGTCAGG
>DHXA01000037.1:2697-6014 GCA_002413455.1 Rhodanobacter sp. UBA5168
TGGTTTCGCATGGACACAAACCTGCCGCCATGCATCATGCAGCGGCATTCAGTTTGACGGCCTCACCGGCAATACGGCCGCGGCGCGTGATCCGCGGCCGACACTTTCCAGGCGTACCCACCAACAAAAACCCCCGCCGAGGCGGGGGTCTTGTGCAACCGGCGCGAGCAGCAGGCTCAGGCCGATTTCTTTTTCGGCGCAGCCTTCTTTGCAGCGACCGGCTTGGTCACGGTCGGCTTGGCGCCAACGACTGCCGGCGATACGGTGTGCGCACGGGTATTGCCGTAGCTGCCGCGATAGGTCTTGCCGCGACGGGTCTTGCGATCGCCCTTACCCATGGGAACTCCTTGAATCGTAGGATGAATGATCGGGCATCATAGCAGGTCAACCCAACCCGCCATAGTCAGGGGTGGCCGTGGCCCGAGCAGTCCTGCGCCTGGTCCAGACACTTGCCGGGGTCGATCTGCACCGTCACATGCTGGATGTGGAAGCGCTCCAGCAGCATTTGCTTGATCGCCCGCAGCGCCTGCGCGCTGTCGGCGGACTCGTGCAGTTCGGCATGCAGGGTGGCCATGCGCGAACCAGACGCCAGCTGCCACACGTGCAGATGGTGGATGTCGCGGATCGAGGGATCGGCGCCGCGCAGCGATGCCTCCACCAGCGCGCTGTCCATGCCGTCGGGAACGCCTTCCAGCAGGATGTGCGCCGACAACCGCAGCAGGCGCCAGGCGCTGTTGAGGATCAGCAGCGATACCAGTAGCGAGAGCAGCGGATCGGCCCATAGCCAGCCAAACCAGCGGATCGCCAGCGCCGCGAGTACCGCGGCCAGCGAACCCAGCAGGTCGCCCAAAACATGCAGGCTCGCACCGGCCAGGTTGACATCGTCATGCGCATGTCCGTGCAGCGTGCGCAACACCAGCAGGTTCACCAGCAGGCCCACGGTCGCCACCAGCAGCATCATCCCGGACAGGATTTGCGTGGGATGCAGCAACCGGCTGATCGCCTCATAGACGATCCAGCCGACCAGCACGAACTGGCTCAGCGCATTGACGAAGCCAACCAGCACTTCCATCCGCCCATAGCCGTAGCTTCGTCGTGCATCCGCCGGTTTGGTGGCCATCCAGGCACCAACCACTGCCAGCAGCAGGGCCAGCGCATCGACCATCATGTGACCGGCATCAGCCAGCAATGCCAGCGAACCGGACCACATGCCACCGACCACCTCAACCGCCATCATCGCGGTAGTCAGGACAAACGCGAACAGCAGCTTGCGACTGCGCCCATTGCCGGAGTGGGCATGTTCGTGTGAATGCGAATGGTCGTGCTGGTGCGTGGCGGGCATGCTCATCCGCGCATGCTAGGAACGGTGCTTGCCGTTACACAATCACCCGTTGTCCGAGCGCGCCGCATGCCGGCACCGTTCAGTGCGCGCATTGCGCGTCATGCACGTGGCCGTCGTCGTGGCGGCTGTCCCGGCGCAGGTTGACGAAATGCGCGCTGGCCAGCAACAAACCGCCGCAGGTCACCAGCACGCTGTGCAGCATCACCGAATAGCCTTCGGCGTAGGTGACGCCGAGCAGCAGCAACGCCAGGCCCGGGACGGCCAGCAACAACGGCAACGGGCGCTGATGGCGACGGAAGCCGCGGATCAGCGCCACCAGCGCCAACGCACAGGCAAACAGCACAAAGCCACGTTCGAAACGTTGGTCGGCCAGAAACTCCAGCCCCACGACCGGCAACAGCACCAGCACGAACGGCAACAGCGCACAGTGGACTGCGCACAGGAACGAGGCTGTCGCACCGATGCGATCAGCTACTCGCCACGCGCGGGATTTGTTCGCCTGCTCGGAATCCATCGGCTTGCCCCGACGCCGCCAAACGTGGCGACTCTGTGTCGGTGGCGACCATGTTACTTTATAACACTATACGAAGCCACACCTGGAAAGCGCGCCGTTCAGGCCTTGCGGCAATGCTTGCAGGTGCCGTGCACTTCCAGCGTCTGTGCCTGCGGACGGAAGCCCAGCGCCCGGGCCTGCGCCTCGATCAGCTCGGCCACCCGCTCATCGCAGACTTCCTGCGCACTGGAGCAGGTATCGCAGATCAGGAACGGCACCTGGTGCGCCTCGGCCGGGTGATGGCAGGAGACGAACGCATTGATCGATTCCAGCTTGTGGATGAAGCTGTTTTCCAGCAGGAAATCGAGCGCGCGATAGACCGTCGGCGGCGCCGCGTTGCCGTGCTTCTCGCGCAGTTGATCGAGCAGATCGTACGCCTTGACCGGTTTGTGGGCGGCCGCGATCAGCTCCAACACTTCCTTGCGCAGCGGAGTCAGGCGCAGTCCGCGCTCTTCGCTGGCATGTTCCACCGCGCGCACAAAGCCCCTGGCATCGTGGTGATGCTTGGGGTGCGTGTGCAGATTGTCGGTGGCGTCATGGTTCAAGGGTCATACCTCTTCTTTTTGATCATACACCGCAGCCTCAACGAGCCCCGCGGCGTCCAGCGGGCAACGGCGGCGGTTTCGCGCGTGGCAGCTGGCGGGGCTTCAGCAGGATCACGATCCAGCCGATCGGACCGAGCACCGCTGCCCACATGATGCTTTCCGACAACCGCCCCCGCCACCACCCGAGCAACGCGCCGACCGCGACGAACAACAGATTCCACCAGAACATGGCTGCCCACGGCACCATATTCAACAGGTTGAAGAAGATGTGCCAGAACGCACCCGGCGCATCGGGGTCGACGCCGTGGGCGGCCCTGGCAAGCCATTCGTCCATACCGACGTCAGCTCGTCGACGGCACGGCGAAGATCAACCCCGCGCCATGACGGTCGCGTCATCGATGCGCTTGAGCGCCTCGACGCGGCCGGCCAGATAGATCGTGTGATCGATCGACGGCGAGACCTGCGTGCCCGTCATCGCCACCCGCAGCGGCTGGGCGATCTTGCCCATGCCCAGTTCGAGCCTGGCGGCCACCTGCTCGATCACCTTATGGATCGGCTCCGGCTTCCACTCGCACTCCGCCAGCAGTGGTTTCGCCGCCTCGAGCACGGCCACCGCGCTGTCGTTCTTCAGATGTTTGGCGACCGCCTTGTCGTCCCATTCGGCAATCGGCGCGTACCAGATCATGGCCTTCTCGACCATTTCCTTGAACGTATGCACGCGATCGCGCAGCGCCACGATGACGTCGGCAGGTGCCGGGCCATGCGACGTGTCGACGCCCGCGCGCGCCAGATGCCAGGCAAACTCCGGCGCCAGCGACTGCGGCTCGTCGGTCTTCAGGTAATGCTGGTTGAGCCATGCCAGCTTCTCGGTGTCGAA
>DHXA01000037.1:6314-20934 GCA_002413455.1 Rhodanobacter sp. UBA5168
TGCGACCAGCCCAGCCGCACCAGGTAGTTGAGCAGCGCATGCGGCAGGAAGCCGTCGTCGCGATACTCCATCACGCTGACCGCACTGGTGCGCTTGGACAGCTTCTTGCCTTCCTTGTCGAGGATCATCGGCAGGTGCGCGAACTCCGGCACCTTGGCACCGAGCGCGTGATAGATGTTGATCTGCCGCGGCGTGTTGTTGACGTGGTCGTCGCCGCGGATCACTTCAGTGATGCCCATGTCGATATCGTCGACCACCACGGCGAAGTTGTAGGTCGGCCAGCCGTCGGAACGGAAGATCACCAGATCGTCCAGCTCGTTGTTCGCCCACTCGATGCGGCCCTTGACCTTGTCGTCGAACACCACCGAGCCTTCGCTCGGATTGCGGAAACGGATCACGCGATGGGGATCTTCACGGAAAGGCTCGTTGCGGTCGCGGTAATAGCCGTTGTAGCGCGGCTTCTCGCCCTTCGCGATCGCGGTCTCGCGCATGGCCTCGATCTCCGCCTTGCTCTCGTAGGCGTAGTACGCCTTGCCGGCAGCCACCAGTTCATCGGCCACTTGCTTGTAACGATCCAGCCGCTGGGTCTGGTAAAACGGACCTTCATCGGCATCCAGACCAAGCCAGTGCATGGCATCGAGAATCGCCTGCACCGCGGCATCGGTCGAGCGCTCGCGATCGGTATCCTCGATGCGCAGGATGAATTCGCCGCCGCGACGGCGCGATTCCAGCCAGCAGTACAGTGCAGTGCGGGCGCCGCCGATATGCAGGAAACCGGTGGGGCTGGGAGCGAAGCGGGTGCGGACGGTCATGGGGTCTTCAAGAGATGCGGGGCAAGTCATGGATTTTAGCCGATACGGTGACAGCAACCGAGCTACCGCGAAACCGGCGCGTTGCGTATCCCGCTCGTTTGTCATGCTGCTGGGGGGCTGGTTCGGCATCGTCCTGCCGGCGTTGGCAGACAACCCCGGCTACGACCGCCCCGGCTATGGCTTCACGCCGGTCGCGCTGGCAGCGGGTGAGATGACCATCGAACAGGGCCTGCCGGACTGGAGCCGCGACCGCAGCGATGGTGCAGGCAGCTCGCAGTACAGCGCCGACAGCCTGCTTCGCCTCGGCATCGGCGGCCCAGTGGAGCTGCAACTGGGCAGTTCGCCATGGAACTATCTTCGACAAAACGCCGGCAGCATCCATTCCCGCAGCCACGGCCACGGCGACACCGGGCTGGGCCTGAAACTCGCCCTGCCCTCGGCGGGCAAGGCCTTCAGCTGGGGCTTGCTGGGCAGTGTCGAATTCACCGATGGCGCGAAAGATTTTCGCAGCGACGAGCGCCAGTATCTGCTCGGCGCGCAGTTCAATCTGCAGGCGAACCAGCGCAACTCACTGGGTGCATACCTTGAGGAAGTGCGCAGCGGTGGCCGGGACAGCACCACGATGGCGTTCAGCGACAACTACACGCTGACCCGAACACTGACGCTCTACACAGAAGCTGCCTTGCTGCATCCGGCGAGCCAGGCCAGTGGCACCGTTGCGGGTGCCGGCCTGACCTGGATGGTCAACCCGCGCGTGCAGGTCGACGCGGGCTTCGATCATCGCCTGGGTGGAACCGCTGCCGAATGGCGGAGCAATCTCGGCGTATCGGTCTATCTCGGCCACTGACTTCCCTACGCGATCCCGACGCGCTCATACGGCGCGATCTCACTTCACGTGAATGGTGATCTTCTTCGACACCACCGCCGGATCGAACGGGATGTGGTTTGCGTCACCCAGTTCCAGTTGCAACGTGTGCTTGCCGGGTTTCAACGTGAGCGTGGTCTCGGTCTGGCCACCACCGAAATGGATGTGGTTGTCGTCCTTCGCGATCGGCTGGCCGGCGGCTGGCAGATCTTTCACGTCGACCAGCAGGTGATGGTGACCCGTGCCCTCTTTGGCCATGCCGGCGGGCGCCACGCCCATGCCTTTGAGGCCGAAGCGCACGACGACATGCTGACCCACGGTGGCCCCATCGCTGGGCGAAATGATGTAGACCTCGGCGCCGCCGGTAGCCTTGGTGGTTGGCAGGGCGGGAGCCTGGGCGGCGATTGCGCCGGCGGCGAACGTGGTCAGTGCAAGAGCGAGCAGGATGCGTTTCATCAAACAGTCTCCACAGGGACAAGGTCCCGCCAGTGTAAGCGCGCTTACGGCACATGGACCACCCTTCGAACCCGCCCGACGTCACCGCAACGTCACGCACCCGCCATGCCGCCGCAACCCCGCCCGACCAAGCTGGGCCAAGCCAGCACGAGCAAGGTCATGCGCATCGGCATCGTCAGTGAAACCTATCCACCGGAAATCAACGGCGTCGCACTGACCGTGCACAGCCTCGCCGCCGGCCTGGCCAGTCGCGGCCACAGCGTGGATCTGATCCGGCCACGGCAAGCCCAACCCCATCACGATGAACCGGGCATCGACGTGCTGCACGTGCGTGGTGCCGCCCTGCCCCGCTATCCCGGCTTGCGCTTCGGCCTGCCGGCCGCCCGCACGCTGCACCGGCATTGGTCGCGGCAACGCCCTGACGCCATCTACGTTGCCACCGAAGGTCCGTTGGGCTGGTCCGCCGTACGTGCTGCCCGGCAACTGGGCATTCCGCTCGTCAGCGGCTTTCATACCCGCTTCGACCATTATGCCCATCACTACGGCGTGGGCCTGCTCACGCCGCTGGTGCGCGGCTACCTGCGCCGGTTCCATCAGCGCGCGGCGGCGACCCTCGTGCCGACCGACGCACTCGCACAGGAGTTGCGTGACATGGGCATATCCAATGCGCAGCTGTTGCGTCGCGCGGTCGATACCCAGCTGTTCCATCCGCGCCATCGCGATAACGACCTGCGCGCCGCCTGGGGCGTCGACGCCGCCACGCCAGTGGTGCTGTATGTGGGGCGTCTGGCGGCGGAAAAGAATCTCGAGCTGGCAGTCCAAGCGTTCCGTGCCATCCAGCAACGCGTTCCCCAGGCACGCCATGTATGGGTGGGCGATGGTCCCGCTCGCGCGGCGCTGGAAGCGGCGCATCCGGATTTCATCTTCGCCGGCGTGCAGCGCGGCGAAACGCTGGCACGACACTACGCCAGCGCCGACCTGTTCCTGTTCCCCAGCCTCAGCGAAACCTTTGGCAACGTGATCATCGAAGCCATGGCCGCTGGCCTGCCGGTCGTGGCGTATGCCGAAGGCGCCGCACGCGAACATCTCGTGGACGGCGTCAATGGCTACTGCGTCGAATCGGGCAACGCGGCGGCTTTCATCGACGCGGCGGCCAGGCTGGCCGGCAACCCGGGCCTGATCCGGCACATGGGCCGTGCGGCCCATGCCCAGATGGCTGGATTGTCGCCAGAGGCGGTCATCCGCGATTTCGAAGCCCTGCTGCGCGAGATGGCCCAGGAGAACCAGCATGAGCACGCAAGCATCGTCGCCCACGCCTGAGCTTTCGCCCGGGCCACGGTTCGCCCTGGACAGCCGTGTATGCCTGATGGCCAATCGCTGGGGAACCCGCCGACTGGTCGGCCTGTTCTTCGGCGCCATCAGCCGACTCGGCGATGGCGTGTTCTGGTACGCGCTGATGGCGGTCATGGCGTTGCTCGGCGGCCATCGCGGACTGCTCGCCGCCGCACACATGGCCGCCACCGGACTCACCGCGCTGCTGCTCTATCGATTGCTCAAGCGCTGGACGCGCCGCCCGCGCCCCTACCGCGTCTGCCCGGGTGTGATCGCACACGTGCCGCCACTGGATGAATTCAGTTTTCCCTCGGGCCATACCCTGCAGGCGGTGAGTTTCAGCATCGTGGCGCTGGCGTGGTATCCACCGCTTGCTCCGCTGCTGCTGCCCTTCACCGCGCTGGTCGCTGCCTCGCGGGTGATCCTCGGGTTGCACTATCCCAGCGATGTACTGGCGGCCATCCTCATCGGCAGCGGTCTTGGTATGGCGTCGCTGCGGCTTATGCCACCGCTGGTCTGAGTGGCCGAACCCGGGACTGCATGGGCAGCATCTGCGCACGCCGTCACAAGCTCCTTTGCGGTCAGGCAGATAGCCCACTTGTCCACAGGCTTTACCGGCCGTGTTCCACAACGGCTGTGGAGAACTCCGGGTCAACGGAGCGCCGCGCTGGGCAGAACGTCGCCAGCGCGTAGCAAGTGGTTGTCGACAAAGGGCGTAACAGACGTTGCCCACAGGGTTGTACAGAAGGCGCGCACAAGCGCTGTGGAAAACTCTGCAGTGCAGACCGCGATCAGGTTCGCGTGGACGAGTCCGTCGTGCGCAATCCATGATCAGCGCGTAGCAAGTACCTGATGGGCAAGCCGCAAATGCGGCTTGTCCACAGGCTTTACCGGAACGCGTCCACAGCTGCTGTGGAAAACTCCGCGATGAAAACAACGATGCCGCCTGATGGCGGCATCGTTTCGCAGCAACGCTCGACATGCTGCTTCAGGCAGCGCGCGATGTCTTCATCAGGATGCCGAACAGATCGGCCAATTTGTCGCGCATCTCGCGGCGATCGACGATCAGGTCGATCGCGCCGTGGTCGACCAGGAACTCCGAACGCTGGAAACCTTCAGGCAGGGTCTCGCGCACGGTCTGCTCGATCACGCGGGGGCCGGCAAAACCGATCAGCGCCTTCGGCTCGCCGATATTGATATCGCCCAGCATCGCCAGACTGGCGGACACGCCGCCGGTGGTCGGATTGGTCAGCACGCTGATGTAAGGCACGCCGGCATCGCGCAGGCGCGCCAGAGCGGCCGAGGTCTTGGCCATCTGCATCAGCGAGAACAAGGCCTCCTGCATGCGCGCGCCGCCGGTGGCGGAGAAGCACACCAGGGCGCTCCTGTCGGCGAGTGCGCGCTCGGCGGCGCGGGTGAACTTCTCGCCCACCACCGAACCCATCGAGCCGCCCATGTAGGCAAACTCGAACGCCACCGCCATCAGCGGACGACCCTTGAGCTTGCCGCTCATCGCGACCATCGCGTCCTTCTCGCCCAGCTTCTTCTGGGTCGCGGTGATGCGGTCGCGGTACTTCTTGGTATCGCGGAATTTCAATGGATCGGTGGGCTCCATGCTGGCCCACAGTTCCTGCGCGGAACCTTCATCGAGCAACGCGTCGAGCCGCATCCGCGCGCTGATGTAGTGATGATGACCGCACTTCGGGCAGACCATCAGGTTGCGCTCGAGCTCCGGCCGGTACAGCACGGTGCCGCAGCCACCGCACTTCTCCCACACGCCTTCGGGCACCGAACCCTTGCCGCCGTTCGGATTCTGCGGGCGGGTGCGCGGATTCATGATTTTCTGCAGCCAATTCATCGCATCACCCTGACTGTTCGTGAGCGCGCCACCTTCAGGCGGCACCTGTTCTCAATGCGCGCCGAGCGCGGCGCGGATCGGCGCGAGAAACTCGCGTACCCGCACGGTTATGTCTTCGGCGTCCGTTGCCCCGGCCAACCGTTCGACCAGCGCGCTGCCGATGACCACCGCGTCGGCAAAACCGGCAATCGCCTTCGCACTTGCCGCATCGCGGATGCCAAAGCCCACCGCCACCGGCGCCTTCGCGCGAAGCCGGATATCGGCCACGCGCGCGGCGATATCGCCGGTACTCAGGTGCGCCGCGCCGGTGATGCCAGCAAACGACACATAGTACAGGAAACCCTCGGCCGACCCGCACAGCTGCGCCATACGCGAGGGTGCAGTGGTCGGTGCAGCGAGCAGGATCTGCTGCAAACCCGCCTCGCGCAGCGGCTGCAGAACCGCAGCTTCTTCCAGCGGGCAATCGACCAGCAGCACGCCATCGACGCCAGCTTGCACGGCTTCCTGCGCGAAGCGCGCATAGCCGTGGATCTCGACCGGATTCAGATACCCCATCAACACGATCGGTGTTTCCGCATCGCGCTGGCGAAACGCGGCAACCCAGCCGAGCACTTCGTTGAGCCCCACGCCTTTCGCGATCGCCCGCTCGCTGGCGTGCTGGATCACCGGGCCGTCAGCCATCGGATCGGAAAACGGCACACCCAGTTCGATCAGATCGGCGCCGGCATCGACCAGCGCATGCATCAACGCCACCACGTGCTCAGGCGACGGATCGCCAGCCGTGACGAACGGAATCAGGCCGGTGCGGCCGACGGCTTTCAGCGCGGCGAAGCGGCGGTCGATCCGGCTCATACCTCGACTCCTTCGCGCGCGGCGATCGTATGCACGTCCTTGTCGCCGCGACCGGAAAGGTTGCACAACACGATGCCGTCCTTCGGCATGTCGCGCGCCAGCTTGATGGCCTGCGCTACGGCATGGCTGGATTCCAGCGCGGCCAGGATGCCTTCGGTGCGCGCCAGCAAATGAAATGCCTCCATCGCCTCATCGTCTGTCACACCCACATAGTCGGCGCGCCCGACATCCTTGAGGAACGCATGCTCGGGGCCGACGCCCGGGTAATCCAGGCCGGCGGAGATTGAATGCGTTTCGGTGATCTGGCCGTTGTCATCGCACAGCACATAGGTGCGATTGCCGTGCAACACGCCCGGCCTGCCGGCAGCCAGCGACGCCGCATGATGTCCGGTGGCCAGTCCCAATCCCGCCGCCTCGGCGCCGACGATGCGCACATCGGCGTCATTGAGGAACGCATGGAACAGGCCGATCGCGTTGGAGCCGCCACCAACGCAGGCGGTCAGTACATCCGGCAGGCGACCGTACTGCTCCAGCATCTGCGCACGAGCCTCGCGTCCCACGATCGCGTTGAAATCGCGCACCATCAGCGGGTACGGATGCGGTCCGGCCACGGTGCCGATGATGTAGAAGGTGTCGGCGACGTTGGTCACCCAGTCGCGCATCGCCTCGTTCAAGGCATCTTTCAATGTCTTCGAACCCGAGGTGACCGGCACGACTTCCGCACCGAGCAGCTTCATGCGGTAGACGTTGATCTTCTGTCGCTCGATGTCGACCGCGCCCATGTAGACCACGCATTTCAGGCCCAGCCGCGCGGCCACCGTGGCGCTGGCCACGCCGTGCTGGCCGGCACCGGTCTCGGCGATGATGCGCGGCTTGCCCATGCGCTTGGCGACGAGGGCCTGGCCCACGGTGTTGTTGATCTTGTGCGCGCCGGTGTGGTTCAGGTCCTCGCGCTTGAACAGGATGCGTGCGCCGCCCACCTGCTTCGACAACCGCTCGGCGTGATAGATCGGGCTGGGCCGGCCGACGTAATGCTTCAGGTCGCGATCGAGTTCGGCAATGAATTCCGGATCGTCGCGAAGGCGTAGATACGCCTCGGTCAGTTCGGCCAGCGGTGCCATCAGGGTTTCGGCGACGTAGCTGCCACCGTAGTTGCCGAAGCGACCCTGCGCATCGGGGTAGGCGTTGAAATCCACGATCTTGCTCATGTTCTCATTCGATCCGGAAGGCAGGAACCGCGGGTTGCGCTCCTGCGAAGGCGTATGCCGCACTGCGGCAAGCCGTCATCTTAGCGGCATCTCCGGTGTCGTGGAAATCACGAACCGAGCCTGCGGAACCACATACGCAACGACGTCGTCCGAGGTGCGCTCACAGATAGCGGCGAATGGTCTCCCGCAGTTTCGCCACCATTTCGGGAGTGAGCGTACCGAGCATGCCGCGCCGCCCGGCGGGAATGTGCGCGGCGGGATCCGCCTCGTCAAAGACATAGTGATCCAGCAGCCCTTTCCAGGCGGCACGCTCCGCCGGTGGCAGCGACTTGAACGTGAGAATGCAATGCAGCAGGCATCCCATCGCGGTTTCCGGCACGTAGCCGTTGGCCGGTATGGGCTTCCACCAGTAGTTCACCAGCGCGTTGATCCGCTGCAGCGACTCGACGTGATGCCACCACATCGGTGGAATGTAGATCGCGTCGCCCGGCTGCAACTCGGCCACCTGCGCCTGGGCCAGCGCGAATTTCAGTCGCGGGAACCGCTGGTCGTCGGGGCGGTCGAGCCTGGCGATGCTGATGGCAGCGCCGGTCGGCGCGAAATCCAGTGGCCCGACATACAGGTTGGGCGCCTGATCAGGCGCAAAAAGCGTAAAGCGCCGGACGCCGCAAACCACGCAGGCAACATTGTGATATTCGTCGAAGTGGGCCGGGGTGGTGACCTTGTTCCCGATCCATATGCGCGGCTGGATGGCAGGATCGAGAAACGGAATAACGTGGTTGTTCAGCAACCCGGGCAGACACGCGGAAATCGGTGCGCTCTGCATCGCCAGCCCCGGCGGATTCTCCTGGCGACTGTACTGCGCCAGTCGCTGCAGGCCCTGGGTGATCGAGACGCGGTGATGTTCGTAGTTGAAACCGTCGAAATCAGCGTTGTAGCCGATGACACCGTCTTCGCCGGGCGACATCAGCAGCGCATCGACCTCGGTACCGTTGTCGAGCGCGGCCAGTCCCTGGGCAAACGCGGTATCCGACTGGACGGCGAGTTTCGCCAGCGGCCAGTCCCGGCACAGGCCGCGGATCACCAGCGGCCGATCGCGGCCGACGATGTCGGCAAGCCCGATGGGCTGGTTTGCAGCGTCGCATTCCTCGATCGCGCCTGGCGTATTCGTCATGCCGCGTCCGTTGCCCGCACCGCACGGATGAAGGCTGCCAGCTTGTGAGGATCCTTGATACCTGGCGCCGACTCGACTCCGCTGGCCACGTCCACCGCCCATGGGCGCACCGCGCGCACTGCGTCAGCGACGTTGTCCGGGTTCAGACCACCGGCCAGGACCACCGGCTGTGCCAGACCCGCCGGCAGCAACGACCAGTCGAAGCCCTTGCCGCTGCCACCCGCCTCGCCGAAACCATGGCCATCGAGCAGCAGGCCGGCGGCATGCGCGTAATCGTGCAGCCGCGACAATGCGGCCGTGCCCTCGCCCATCGCGATGGCTTTCAGGAATGGACGGCCAAACTGCACGCACCAGTCCTCCTTTTCGCTGCCGTGGAACTGCAGCATGTCCGGCTGCACTTCCTCAATAACCTGCCGCACCAGGCTCACCTCGTCATCCATGAACAACGCGACGCTGCTGACGAACGGCGGCAGCGCCGCGACGATTTCCCGCGCCCGCGCAAGCGCCACCTGACGCCTGCTGCGCGCGGTGAATACCAGCCCGATGGCATCGGCGCCAAGGTGCGCAGCAAGCAGTGCATCTTCCACGCGGGTCATGCCGCAGCATTTGATGCGGGTCATGGATTGGCCCCGGGCAGGCAGACGTCCTGCGGCAATCCCCAGTGCACCTCGTAGCGCGGGCCGACAAAGGTCAGGCCCGAAGCTGCTGCCGTGGGCCCGGCTGCCTGGCGATCGCGACCGGCCAGCAATTCAGCCATCCATTCGACAGGTTGCTCGTGATGGCCGATCATCAGCAGGGAGCCGACGATATTGCGCACCATGTGATGCAGGAAAGCATTCGCCTCGACGTCGACGAAGACCTGTTCGCCCTCGCGCCGCACATTCACCGCCAGCATCGTACGGCGCGGGTGCGTGGCCTGGCACGACAACGCGCGGAACGCACTGAAGTCGTGCTCGCCCAGCAGCGCCTGCGCGGCGATGTGCATGCGTTCGGCATCCAGCGGCAGGCGCTCCCAGGTGACGTAGCGCGCATCCAGCGCCGCGCGCACAGGGCGATTGAGGATGTGATAACGATAGCGTCGACTGCGCGCCGCGTAGCGCGCATGGAAACTCTCCAGTACCGGCTGCGCCCACAGCACCGCCACGCTGGCAGGCAGGTTGGAGCAGGCACCGAGAATCCAGCCGCGCATGTCGCGTCGGGCCTGGGTGTCGAAATGCACCACCTGGCAGCGGCCATGAACGCCGGCATCGGTACGCCCGGCACAGCTGACCTCGACCGGATGCGCGGCGACCCGCGACAACGCCTGCTCCAGCTTCGCCTGCACGCTGGGGCCCTGCGTCAGCCGCTGCCAGCCGAAGAAATCGGTGCCGTCGTATTCGATGCCCAGAGCGATACGCATGAAGTGGTGCAAAAGCTTGAGGAAGGATGCTGAAGATTAGCAGCCCGCAACGAAGTCGGGCCGGCAGAGCCGGCCCGACGATTCCTTGCAGGCTGAGTTACGCTGCGATCAGTGCAGGTTCTCAAGCAAACGCTTGGCGGTGTCCTGCTGCATCTGGCTGCCTTCCTTCATCACTTCACCCAGCATGGCACGCGCACCGTCGGCATCACCCATGTCCAGATAGGCGCGGGCGAGATCGAGCTTGGTGTCGATCGGATCATCGTTGAACTCGCCTGGATCCTGACCCTGTCCGGCTGCGTGGTGCGCACTTTCCGCATCGTCGAAATGCCAGCTCGAAGCCGTTTCGGCAGCGGGTGCCGCATGGGTCTCCGGCGCCGGGGCATTCGTTGCCAGTGGCGCCACCAAGGTGACGTCGTCTGCCGCCGGTGGATGTGGCGGTTCGGCACCCACCGACTTGGTCAGGTCGAAGTTGAAGTTGTATTCGCTGACCTTCTTTGGCGTGCCCGGCGGTAATGGCGGCATCGTCGATACGACGGTGGGTGCGTCGCTTTCGTCCCCGTAGTCATCGATATCGAACCCGCGACGGGCCTCGGCTTCGTCATGCTCCGGCAGTTCGGGATGGTGGTCGAACAACGGATGACCGGGCACCAGATCCTCGCCCATATGCATCACGTCCTGCCACTCGTCCTGCTGCGGATCGGTGATATGGGCATGCATGGCTTCGGCAGCCGCCTCGAAATGCTCGATATCGCGCCGCGAGTAATACAGGGTCACCAATTCCAGATGCAGGCCGATGTCGTCCGGGTGCTCAGCCAGCTGGTCAAGCAGTTCTTCCTGGTCGACGTCCTCGCCGTCGACGAGGTCGCGGTCGGCCGATGCCGAACCGAAACGATCGGCCAGCGACGGCGCGCCCTTCGACGATGCCGTTGCAGGCTTGCGCCGACGACCGAGCAGCGCCAACAGCGCGAGCAGCACGATCGCAGCAGCGCCCGCGGCCCAGGTCCATGTCTGCATGTACCAAGGCTGCTCGACCACGGCGGCAGGCACGGGTTTGGAAGCGGGCTTGACCGGTTTGACCGGTGCCGGCGTGACGGCGGCGGCCGGTGCCGAAGTGCTGGCCGCCGGGGCGGTAGATGCAGCGGCGGGGGTGGCAGCCGTCACGGCGCTGGAGCTGGCTCCGACCGGCGCCGGATTCGCAGCGACCGTACTGGCCGTGGCGGTTTCCATGCGGGTTTCCGCCGCATTCTGCGCGCTGGCTGCCGACGACGGGGCAGACGCAGTTTTCGGCGCGGCGCCCGCAACGCCACCGGACTTGCGCGCGGCCGCCAGTTTGGCCTGCAAGTCGGCGATCTCGCTGTCCTTCAACGACAGCAGGTGCTCATTCTTGCTGTTGATGTCCGCCAGATCCTTCAGGCGGGTTTTCAGCTCGATACTTTGCTGTTGCAGGCTGGCCAGGCTTTCCTGGCTGCGCAGGAGATCCTGACGGATGCCGGCGGCGGCCTTGTCGCCCTTGCCGGAGGTACTGCTGCCCGGAGCGCCGGCGTTGTTGCCATCTTTTGCCTGCACCAGAGCAAGACGATCACCAGCGTCGCTGGCCGTGTTGCTGGGCGCACTGGAGGCAGACGCGCGCGTCGCCGTATCGGCCACGACCGCGGGCTTGCCCGGGGTTCCGGCGCGCCAGTCGCTGTTCTGCCGGCGCACTTCGGCCATCGCGGCGGCGGCCGTCATGGCCTGCGCCTCGGTGGAAGTCGGCACGCGCAAGACCACACCGCTCTTCAACGCATTGATGTTGTCGCGATAGAACGCATCCGGGTTGGCTTGCTTCAACGCCAGCATCATCTGCTGGGTGTCGACGCCTCCCGGTGCGCTGCTGCGGGCAATCGACGACAGCGTCTGGCCACGCTCGACCGGACCGTACTGGCCGTTGCTGACGGTTGCCGCGGCTTTGGGGGCCGCCGCGATACGTGCCTGTGTCGCCCGGGGTTGGGCGGGCCGGGCCGGCGGCGTCGCCCGCGTCGGCGCGGCGATCGCTGCACTGGGCGGGTCAAGCAGGATGGCGAATTCGCGCACGCTCTTGCCGGCGCTGCTGTTCACTTCGAGCAGCAGGTCGAGATACGGATCGTCCACCGCCTCGCTGCTGGTGATGCGAATGACCTTGCCGCCCGCCATGTTCGCCACGCTGAAGTGCAGCGGGATCGTGGTGCGGCCGCCGACGATGCCCGCACGGGCAAATTCCTCGCTGGAGGCGAGCTGGACGGTGAGATTCTGCAACTCTGCCGGATTGGCCGGATGCAGGGGAATTTCCGCCAGCAGAGGTTGCCCCAGTGCCGACTTGACCTGGATCTGGCCAAGGTCCAATGCGATGGCCTGACTGCTGCCAAGTGCCAGTGCCATCAGCATCGACAACTTCAACGAACGATTCATGCGTGTTCCCCCGAACGATCTTGGCGCAACTCTTGTGGTGTCGCCGCCGTGGGGCGGCTACAGCGGCAAATGAGGTGCCACTTTAGTTATATGCAGGCCAATCAACAATAGCTGCGGCGAATACTTGCAGTGCATTGCTGCGGTGTGTTCTCACCGCAGCGGCGGGTTCAATGCTGGCCAGCCGGTGACCCGGCGTGCAGCTCATGCAGCTGTTTCTGCAGCTCGGCGATGGCCTGATCCTGCTGCTGCAAGCGCCTGCTGGCCTGCTTGCTGTCCGATTCCTGCCTGGCCAGATCCCGTTCCAGCCGCTTTACCTCGGCCTGGCTTCGGGCTACGCGTTGATGGACCGTGGACGGCGATGGTGCCGCCGCCGCGGCGCGTTGCGAGCTGGACCAGGCGAGACCGGTCCAGGCGGTCGATATCACTATAAAGCCAGTCACACCAATAAGTTGCAGGCAGCGCATCGTCAGAGATAGTCCTCGATCAACAGTTCGGCGATCTGCACGGCATTCAACGCTGCGCCCTTGCGAATATTGTCCGACACGATCCACAGGTCGAGTCCGCGCTCGTGCGAGATGTCCTCGCGGATGCGCCCGACATACACCGCGTCGTTGCCGGCGGCCTCGCCCACCGGGGTCGGATAGCCGCCCGGCTTGCGTTCGTCCACCAGCACCACGCCCGGCGCCTGCCGCAGCAGTTCGCGGGCCTGTTCGGCGGTGATCTTGTCGCTGGTTTCGATATGCACGGCCTCGGAATGGCCATAGAACACCGGTACGCGCACCGCGGTCGGATTGACCTGGATCGACTCGTCCTCAAGGATCTTGCGGGTTTCCCACACCAGCTTCATCTCTTCTTTCGTATAGCCGTTTGGCTGGAAATCATCGATCTGCGGAATCACATTGAACGCGATCTGCGCGGGAAATTTCTTGCCCGGTTCCACGCTTTGGAAGTTCAGCAGCGCCGCGGTCTGCCTGCCGAGTTCCTCCATGCCGGTGCGGCCGGCGCCGGATACCGACTGATAGGTAGCCACGTTGATCCGCTCGATCTGCACCGCCCGATGGATCGGCGCCAGCGCCACCAGCATTTGCATGGTCGAGCAGTTGGGGTTCGCGATGATGCCGCGGTTGGTGTACTGCGCGATCGCGTGCGGATTGACTTCGCTGATCACCAGCGGGATGTCGTCCTGGTAACGGAACTCCGAGGTGTTGTCGATCACCACCGCACCGGCCGCCGCGGCGCGCGGCGCATGCTCGCGACTGACCGAGCCGCCGGCCGAGAAGAACGCAATATCGACGCCCTCGAAGTCATAGGTGTCCAGCAACTGCACCGTGATGTCCTGGCCGGCGAACGTGACCTTGCCTCCGGCCGAGCGCTCGCTGGCCAGTGGCACCAGTTCGCTGACCGGGAAATCGCGCTCGGCGAGGATGGCCAGCAACGCTTCCCCGACGGCGCCGGTGGCGCCGACCATGGCGACTTTGTAACTGCTCTTCTGACTCATGAATGGGTTTCTTTGCTCTGAGGGTGGATGGCCGACTCGGTCACGGAGCCAGCACGTTCGGATTGAGGATGGTCGGTGGCCGCCCGGCATGCGGCCCGTGACCGAACAATGCCAGCACATTGTCGACCGCCAGTGCGGTCATCGCGCGGCGCGTTTCATGGCTGGCGCTGGCGATATGCGGGCTGAGCACGACGTTGTCCAGTGCGAGCAGGCCCGGGTGCACCGCAGGCTCGCCTTCGAACACATCCAGCCCGGCACCGGCCAGACGCCGCTCGCGCAGCGCCGCAGCCAGCGCAGCGTCGTCCACGATGCCGCCACGGGCCACGTTCAGCAGGATGGCGGTTGGCTTCATCAGCGCCAGCTCGGGCGCACCGATCGCGTGCCGGGTCTGCGTCGTCAACGGCAGCACCAGCATCAGGAAATCCGATTCGCGCAGCAACTGCTGCTTGTCGACATAGCGCGCGTTGCAGGCGCGCTCGTCTGCCTCCGGCAACGGCGAACGGTTGTGATAGAGCACCGGCATGCCGAAGCCGACCGCGCGGCGCGCAATGGCTTGGCCGATGCGTCCCATGCCGAGGATTCCCAGCGTCCGGCCGCGTACGTCCATGCCCAGCCACGCCTTGAATTCGGTGGCGCGCCAGTGTCCGGCACGCAGCCAGCGTTCGGCCGCGCTCATTCGCCGCGCCACGCCCAGCATCAACGCCCACGCGTAGTCGGCCACGCTCTCGTTGAGCACGTCAGC
>DHXA01000166.1:0-7606 GCA_002413455.1 Rhodanobacter sp. UBA5168
GTCCAGTCCATCTCGGACACGTGCACCAGGCCTTCCACGCCCGGCTCGATCTCGACGAAGCAGCCGTAGTCGGTGACGTTGGAAACCTTGCCGAACAGACGGCTGCCGACCGGGTAGCGGCGGGCGATGGCGACCCACGGGTCGTCGCCCAGCTGCTTCAGGCCCAGCGAAACGCGGTTGCGCTCCTTGTCGTACTTCAGCACGCGCACGTCCAGCTCGTCGCCGACGTTGACCACTTCGGACGGATGGCGAACGCGCTTCCACGCCATGTCGGTGATGTGCAGCAGGCCGTCGATACCGCCCAGATCCACGAACGCGCCGTAGTCGGTGAGGTTCTTGACCGTACCCTTGACCACCGCACCCTCGGTCAGGCGCTCAAGCAGCTTCTCGCGCTCCTCGGAGAACTCGGTCTCGACAACGGCGCGGCGGCTGACCACCACGTTGTTGCGCTTGCGGTCGAGCTTGATGATCTTGAACTCGAGTTCCTTGCCCTCGAGGTAAACCGGGTCGCGCACCGGGCGCACGTCGACCAGCGAACCGGGCAGGAATGCGCGGACGTCCTTGATGTCGACCGTGAAACCGCCCTTGACCTTGCCGGAAATCATGCCGACGATGGTCTCTTCCTTGTCGAACGCCTGCTCCAGGTCGTCCCATACCATCGAGCGCTTGGCTTTCTCGCGCGACAGCTTGGTCTCGCCGAAACCGTCTTCCAAAGCTTCGAGGGCTACCTTCACCTCGTCGCCTACCTGTACCTCCAGCACGCCGTCCTCGCTCTTGAACTGCTCGATCGGGACGATGCCTTCGCTCTTCAGGCCAGCATTGATCACGACGACGTCATTGCGGATTTCCACAACGATGCCGGTGACGATGGCGCCGGGCTTCAGCTTGGAGATAGCCTGTTGGCTCTGTTCAAACAGTTCGGCAAAACTTTCAGTCATGTTGATTCCATAGTGGGAAAAGACCGTGGTTCGTTGCGCTCGAATATGTTGCGCGCGAACTTTCCGGTCCACCGGTTGAGGGTGTGTTCGGGTGGTTCACCAAGAACCGACCGTCGTCACCGTTGGCCAAAATCTCCTGCCGCAGCAGGAGCGCAGAAACCGCCGCGCGGCCGGTTCAGGGCTGCACGACGGCAAGTACTTTCGCGACCACCTCGTCGATCCCCATGCCGGTGGTATCCACCAGCAAGGCATCTTCGGCAGGCTTGAGTGGCGCGACTGCGCGCGATGCATCGCGACTGTCACGCGCCTCAATTTCACGCTGAAGGCCGCCAAGTGTAACGCTGAGTCCCTTTTCCTTCAACTGCTTATAGCGTCTTTTCGCGCGCTCGGCGGCGCTCGCCGTGAGGAAAACCTTGTATGCGGCATCGGGAAAGATCACCGTGCCCATGTCGCGCCCGTCAGCCACCAGCCCGGGCGCCTTGCGGAAGCCCAGCTGCAGCGCCACCAAGGCCTCGCGCACCGAGGGCATCGAGGCGATCGCCGAAGCCGCGGCGCCGGCGGTTTCGGTCCGCAGTTCGTCGGTGGCGTCGTGCCCGTTGACGATCACCCTCGTTTCACCGTCATCCGTCGTGGGCCGGAACTGGATCTTCGTGCCATGCGCACAGCGGGTCATCGCTTCCTCATCTGACAGGTCCAGCCCGGCCATGCCGGCGGCATAGCCCACGGCACGGTACAAGGCACCCGAGTCCAGCAACCGCCAGCCCAGCCGCTCGGCCACCAGCGCGCTGATGGTGCCCTTGCCCGATCCTGACGGCCCGTCGATGGTAAGTACGGGTACGACGGATGGGGCATGGCTCATGGCAATTCCTGGCTGAACGGAGAAAGCGGAAGTTTAACGCGTTGACCCTACCCGGGACGCGTGCTATCTAGCCGGTCTCCTTGTACACAAGCCATGTCCGATCCGCCTTATGACCGATCTTCGCCGCGAATTTGAACAAGCTGCCAAGGACATCCAGCAGTTGGGTAAGCGCCCCGACAACGACACCCTGCTGAAGCTGTACGCTCTCTACAAGCAGGGTTCGGAGGGCGATCTGCGTCGCACCCAACCGGGCTTTTTTGATTTTGTGGGCACTGCCAAACACGAGGCTTGGGCGCAATTGAACAGCGTGCCCGAAGAGGAAGCCATGCGCCGCTACATCGCACTGGTGCACCAGCTGCTGGCGTGAAACGTCTTCGACTCACGAAACGCTTGCTTTCAAACGCCCAACACCGGCACATTCATACGATCGTTTGAGCCTCGTGTGGACGCATGAATTATCCGAAGCTGTTCACCCCGCTCGATCTGGGCCACGTCACCCTGCCCAATCGCATCTTGATGGGGTCGATGCACACCGGGCTGGAGGACAAGGCCAGCGACTACGACAAGCTGGCCGCGTATTTCGCCGAACGCGCCCGCGGCGGCGTTGGCCTGATGGTCACCGGCGGCATCTCGCCCAGCATCGAAGGCTGGCTGAAACCCTTCGGCGGACGGCTCACCCTACCCTGGCACAAGCCACGCCATCGCAAGCTGACCCGTGCCGTCCATGCCGAGGGCGGGCGCATCTGCCTGCAGATCCTGCACGCCGGCCGCTACGGCTATCACCCGCTGTCGGTGGCACCGTCGAAGATCAAGTCACCGATCACTCCATTCACTCCGCGAGCGCTGACCGCGCGCGGCGTGGAGCGCACCATCGGCGACTTCGTGCATTGCGCGAAACTGGCGCAGGACGCCGGCTACGATGGCGTCGAGGTAATGGGTTCGGAAGGCTATCTGATCAACGAATTCATCGTCGCGCGCACCAACCAGCGCACCGACATCTGGGGCGGAGACGCGGCCCGGCGTATGCGTTTCCCGGTCGAGATCGTGCGTCGCACGCGCGAGGCCGTGGGCCGCGACTTCATCATCATCTACCGGCTGTCTATGCTCGACCTGATCGAGGGCGGCCAGGACTGGGCCGAGATCGTGAGCCTGGCCAAGGCGATCGAGGCTGCCGGCGCCAGCATCATCAACACCGGCATCGGCTGGCATGAAGCGCGCATTCCAACCATTGTCACCAGTGTGCCGCGTGCCGGTTTTGCCTGGGTAACCCAGAAGCTCAAGGGCGAGGTGACGATCCCGCTGGTTGCCACCAATCGGATCAACATGCCTGAGGTGGCTGAGCGCATCCTCGCGGACGGGGAGGCCGACATGATCTCGATGGCGCGCCCGTTGCTGGCTGATCCAGACTGGGTCAACAAGGCCAGAGCCGGCCGCAGTGATCGCATCAATACCTGCATTGCCTGCAACCAGGCCTGCCTCGATCATGTATTCCAGAACAAACGCGCCAGTTGCCTGGTCAATCCGCGTGCCTGCCACGAAACCGAGCTGAAGATCGAACCGGCCGGTGCGCGCAAACGCATCGCCGTGATTGGCGCCGGGCCGGCGGGGATGGCCTGTGCCAGCACACTCGCCGAACGCGGCCACATGGTCACCCTGATCGATCAGGCCAGTGAAATCGGTGGGCAGTTCAACTACGCCAAACAGATTCCGGGCAAGGAGGAGTTCCACGAGACATTGCGCTATTTCCGCCATCGGCTGAAGGACAGCGGAGTCGACCTCCAACTGGGCCGGACCGCCAATGCCGAATCACTGCGCGCCAGCGGCCATGACGAGGTAGTGATCGCCACCGGTATCACACCGCGGCGGGTGAGCTTTCCCGGCAGTGACGACCCGCGCGTATTGAGCTATATCGACGTGCTGGGCCACCACCAGAGCGTCGGCGCCAGAGTGGCGATCATTGGCGCCGGTGGTATTGGTTTCGATGTTGCCGAATTCCTGGTGGAACGGTCGCCTTCGCCCACTATCGACGTGGTCCGCTGGACCCGCGAGTGGGGGGTGGACATGCAGCTTGTCCAACGCGGTGGCCTGCAGCCGCCCCGGCCGGAAGCACCCGCCCGGCAGGTCTGGCTGTTGCAGCGTAGTGAGGGCCGCCTCGGAGCTCGACTCAACAAAACCACTGGCTGGGTACATCGATCCACGCTCAAGACCAAGCAGGTAATCATGCTGGGGGATGTCCGCTACCAGCGCTTCGATGACCAGGGCCTGCATATCACCATCGATGGCAACGCCCAGATCCTGCCGGTCGACAACGTGGTGGTTTGTGCCGGTCAGGAACCGAACCGCCGGCTGGCCGATGAACTGATTGCGGCGGGCTTGAAGGTGCATGTCATCGGAGGTGCCGACGTCGCCGCCGAACTTGACGCCAAGCGTGCCATCGCCCAAGCCACTCGACTGGCCAGCCAAATCTGATTCTGGTCTGCCGGATACGATGACGCCGCGGCCTGAACGGCTGCGGCGTCGATCGAAAAGAAAGCGCCCCGCAGGGAAGACGCATCGATGTGGGTTCAGGGGGGAGTTGAACCAGACATCGTATTTAGCGTCGCTGCGGGGCGAGGCCGCCGCCACTAGGGGGAGGGGAAGTGGCGGGACGGGAGAGAGTTTATGATCGACGCAATAAAGTATCTAATATATATTTAGAGCCTGATTAATTCGATATTGCTATATGTTCGATTTCCGCCAGCTGCGGTATTTCGTGGCCGTTGCCGAAGAGCTGAGCTTTACCCGGGCGGCTCTGCGCCTGCATCTTTCGCAGCCTCCCCTGTCGCAACAGATCCAGTCGCTGGAGCAGGACCTAGGCGTGCGCCTGCTGGAACGCACCAAGCGCCATGTGGCACTGACCGAACCGGGCCGGGTGTTCCTGGAGCAGGCCCGACAGATCCTCACCAAGGCTGACGAGGCGCGCAGCCAGGTAACCGCCGCGGCCGCCGGTTACAGCGGCCAGCTGCGTCTGGCGTATACGGTCTCCGTGTCGTTCCACCCCGCGCTCCCGCAAGCTTTGCTGCGTTACGGCCAGATCGCGCCCAATGTCCGCCTCAAGCTCAGCGAGATGTATACCGAGCCCCAGTTCGCCGCACTGCTGGCTGGCGAGATCGACGTCGGCTTTGTTCGCGACGAACCGCTTCATGCACAGGACGCCCGCGGCTTGCGGCTGAGCGTAATCGATCGCGAACCGCTGCTGCTTGCCCTGCCCGCTGGCCATCCGCTCGCGAGCCGCAGCAGCCTGCGTCTAGCTGAAGTAGCCGAGGACGCCTTTGTTTCGCAACCGCGTGAACTGGCAGCCACCCTTTACGATCGGTTGGTGAAACTGGCGACACGGGCCGGCTTCCAGCCAACCATCGCCCAACATGCACAGCAGATCAACGGCTTGCTGGCACTCGTGGCCGCCGGTCTGGGGCTGGCTCTGGTACCGGCCAGCATGCGGACGGTACGGCTGGCCGGAGTCTGTTATGTACCGATCGAAGACTCCGATGCCTACCTGTTGCTGGCGGTGGCCTGCCGCGCCGATGATCACGCCCCCGCCTTGCAACAGTTTCTCTCCACGGTGGCCGAAACGGCAGTCGCATCAGGCTTGTGATAACCCATTGGAGTCGTTACACTTGCGCGCTTACATATTCGTTTAGTGTCAGGAGCTGGCCGTGAAGGTGCTTAACTCTTTGAAGTCCGCCAAAGCGCGGCACCGCGACTGCAAGATCGTGCGTCGTCGCGGCAAGGTATTCGTGATCTGCAAGAGCAATCCCCGTTTCAAGGCTCGTCAGCGCTGAGTCCAGCGGACTCGTCGCAACGAAGTCGTGAAAAAGGCCGCGCAAGCGGCCTTTTTTGTGCGCGCCAGTTTTCCGGTATCACTCGTAACGAACGCCGATGATCTCGTAATGCTTGACGCCATTTGGCGCGGTGAATTCAAAACTGTCGCCGGCGCTTTTGCCGATCAGTGCGCGGGCAATCGGCGAGGACACCGCGATCATATGGCGCTTGATGTCTGCCTCCAGGTCGCCAACGATCTGATAGGTCACTGCCGTTCCGGTGTCCTCGTCCTCCAGATCGACAATGGCGCCGAATACCACGCGATTGCCAGGATTGAGCTGCGTGACGTCAATCACTTCGGCATTCGACAACAGGGACTCCAGTTGGCCGATACGGCCTTCGGCGAAGCTCTGCTGCTCACGTGCGGCGTGATACTCGGCATTTTCCTTCAGATCGCCGTGCGCGCGCGCCTCGGCAATCGCCGCGATGATGCGCGGCCGATCGACGAATTTCAGCTTCTCAAGCTCGGCGCGCAAGCGCTCGGAACCCGCTTTGGTGATCGGCGGACGGCTCATGCGCTTAGCTCCTGATGCAGTTCCTGCAGACTGTGCACCTCGCCATCGCCGCGGAAATCCAGCGAATGCACGAGCGCGCGGGCGCCTGCCACGGTGGTGGAATACGTGACGCGATGCTGCAGTGCCTCGCGCCGGATCGAGAACGAATCGGCAATCGCCTGCTTGCCCTCGGTGGTGTTGACGATATAGACGATCTCGCCGTTCTTGATCAAATCGACGATATGCGGGCGTCCTTCAAGCACCTTGTTGATGCGTTCGCAGACCACGCCATGCTCGGCCAGGTAGCTGGCGGTACCGGAAGTTGCCACCAGGTTGAAGCCGCGGGCGATGACCTCCTTGGCTACGGGCAACAGGCGATCCTTGTCGGCATCGCGCACCGAGAGGAATACCTTGCCGACCGTTGGTGGCCTGATTCCGGCGGCCTCGTGACCGCGGGCGAACGCGGCACCAAAGCTGCGGCCCACTCCCATCACCTCACCGGTCGAGCGCATCTCCGGGCCGAGGATCGGATCGACGTTCTGGAACTTCAGGAATGGAAAGATCGCCTCCTTCACCGAGTAGTACGCCGGTATCACCTCGCGCGTCGCACCCAGACTTGCCAGCGAGCGCCCCGCCATCACCCGCGCCGCGATCTTGGCCAGTGGCACACCCGTCGCCTTGGAAACGAACGGAACTGTGCGCGAGGCGCGCGGGTTAACTTCCAGAATGAATACGGTGTCACCCTGGATCGCAAACTGGGTGTTCATCAGACCGATGACCTTCAGTTCCTTCGCCATCGCGGTGACCTGGCGGCGCATCTCGTCCTGAATTTCTACAGTCAACGAATACGGCGGCAGCGAACAGGACGAATCGCCCGAGTGCACGCCGGCCTCCTCGATGTGTTCCATGATGCCGCCGATCAGCACGTGGCCTTCCGCATCGGCGATCACATCCACGTCAACCTCGACCGCGTGATCGAGGAAACGGTCGAGCAGCACCGGCGAATCGTTCGACACCTTCACCGCGTCGCGGATGTAGCGCGACAGGTCGGCATCGTCGTGGACCACCTCCATCGCACGGCCGCCGAGCACGTAGCTCGGTCGCACCACCAGCGGGTAACCGATCTCACGGGCCAGCGCCAGAGCTTCATCGGCGTTGCGCGCGGTGCGATTCGGCGGCTGCTTCAGTCCGATCTTCTCGATCATCTGCTGGAAACGCTCACGGTCCTCAGCCAGATCGATGCTGTCCGGACTGGTACCGATGATCGGCACGCCAGCCGCTTCCAGCGCGCGCGCCAGCTTCAGCGGAGTCTGGCCGCCATACTGCACGATCACGCCCTTGGGTTTTTCCAGGTGCACGATCTCGAGCACGTCCTCCAGCGTCAATGGCTCGAAGTACAGGCGATCGGACGTGTCGTAGTCGGTCGAGACAGTTTCCGGATTGCAGTTGACCAT
>DHXA01000166.1:7888-9324 GCA_002413455.1 Rhodanobacter sp. UBA5168
GTCTCGTAGCCATCCTCGCGCAGTGCCAGCGAAGCATGCACGCAGCAATAGTCGAACTCGATGCCTTGCCCGATCCGGTTCGGGCCGCCGCCGAGCACGATGATCTTGTCGCGATCGGTCGGATTCGCCTCGCACTCTTCCTCATAGGTCGAATACATGTAGGCCGTGCTGGTCGCGAACTCGGCCGCGCAGGAATCCACCCGCTTGTATACCGGACGCACTCCGAGCGTATGGCGCAGATGGCGCACCGCAGCCTCGTCCGTGTTGAGCAGTTCAGCCACCCGCGCATCGGCGAAGCCGAGTCGCTTGAGTTCGCGCATGCGCGGCTCGTTCAGCGCAGTCAGCCCCTGCTTGATGACGTCCGCCTCGGTCAGCACGATGTCCTCGAACGCGGCGAGGAACCATGGATCGACCCGGCTCAGGCTGTGCACTTCTTCCAGTGACATGCCTGCTCGGAAAGCATCGGCCAGATGGAACACGCGATCCGGGCGCGGTTCGCGCAATTCGCGCTTGAGCACGGCCAGACCGTCTTCGGTGCTGATATCGAGCCCCGTCGGGTTGAGCCCGGTCTTGCCGATCTCCAGCCCGCGCAGCGCCTTCTGCAGCGACTCGTGGAAGCTGCGGCCGATCGCCATCACCTCACCCACCGATTTCATCTGCGTGGTCAGGCGGGCATCGGCGGCCGGAAATTTCTCGAATGCAAAACGCGGGATCTTGGTGACCACGTAGTCGATCGACGGTTCGAACGATGCCGGCGTGAGGCCTCCGGTGATGTCGTTCTTCAATTCGTCCAGCGTGTAACCCACCGCCAGCTTGGCGGCAATCTTGGCGATCGGAAAGCCGGTCGCCTTCGACGCCAGCGCCGATGAACGCGACACGCGCGGATTCATTTCGATGACGACAACGCGGCCGTTCTCGGCATTGATGCCGAACTGCACGTTGGAACCGCCGGTATCCACGCCGATCTTGCGCAGCACCGCGATCGAGGCATCGCGCAGGCGCTGGTATTCCTTGTCAGTGAGCGTCTGCGCCGGCGCCACGGTGATCGAGTCACCGGTGTGCACGCCCATCGGGTCGAGATTCTCGATCGAGCACACGATGATGCAGTTGTCCGCGGTGTCGCGGACAACTTCCATCTCGAACTCCTTCCAGCCGAGCACGGATTCCTCGACCAGCACCTCGCCGACCGGCGACAGTTCCAGGCCGCGCTTGACGATCTCCTCGAACTCCTCGCGGTTGTAGGCTATGCCACCACCGGAGCCACCCAACGTGAAGCTCGGGCGGATCACGGTCGGATAGCCGACCTTGGCTTGGGTCAGCAGCGCCTGCTCGAACGTGCGTACCACCTCGGCCTTCGGACAATCCAGCCCGATCTCGGCCATCGCCACACGGAACAACTCGCGGTCCTCGGCCATGCGAATCGCTTCGCGCGAGGC
>DHXA01000195.1:0-155 GCA_002413455.1 Rhodanobacter sp. UBA5168
GACACCTTCGCTGGTTTGTCTCGCAGGCCGAAGAATTTCGGTCCATTCCAGCGCGTCCCCGTGATCGCGAAGGCAACCTTCGACAAGCTTGGATAGGTGTTGCCGTTCCAGGCAAAGCCATCGGCAAGCACGGCCACCCGTTGCATTTGCCGGTT
>DHXA01000195.1:471-1120 GCA_002413455.1 Rhodanobacter sp. UBA5168
GTGCCGGGCCGGAGCACCGCGGTCCGTTGGCTCAACCGCACGGCGTCCTGTCCAGCCTCCTCAGGCGACCGCGAGCGGTCGAGCAGACGCTTAGTCTCACCCGCCAGGTCGCCCCAACGATCGGCCTGCAGCCGGTAAGCCAGGGTGCGAAACAGCAGATGACGAGCAAGGTGAGGAGGCGCTGGCCGCCCGAATACGGCCTGCCAATGGCGGCGAAGCTCAGTGACGTCGACATCACGCAGGCGCGCGATCTCGACGGCGAGCGTCGCGCGGTCCGGCAATGGCGGACCGATCTTGACGCGCGGCATGACGCTCAGGCTGGCCGGCGTTTGGACTCGGCAGAGGCAGTCTTGCCGCTATCTCCGCTCGCGATCTGGTAGACCCGATTGCCGTCCACCGTCTTCGAGGCGAGCTTGAGCTTGAGGCGCTTGCGCACGACGCCGGCAAGAAAGCCGCGCACCGAGTGCTGCTGCCAGCCGGTGGCCGTCATCATCGCGGCAATCGTTGCGCCCGGAGGCGACTGCAACATCGCGATGACACGAGATTGCTTCGAGCGAGTGTCGGGCTTGTTAGCCTTGGGATCAGCGGTGTGTGGCGCCGCCTTTGCCGCAGCCACAGGCGCTGGGCCAGACATAGCTGGTCGCTTCTT
>DHXA01000195.1:1367-3112 GCA_002413455.1 Rhodanobacter sp. UBA5168
CATTGAGATCCTCCGTTCGGTTCGCGGCGGCCCCCGCACCACCGAAGCCCCGCCACGGCGATCGAGCCGGCGGGGCAGGATCTCGGAGCGCCCTTGGCGCCCGGAAACTGACGACAGTACCGCTCCAATCGGAGCGGATTGCCAGTCATTTCTCGACAATGTCGTTGCGCGGTTCGGCGACGTTTGATCGCAGCATCAAGGCGGACGGGGACAACGGCAGCGGTGCTGGTTCGGGTTCGCCGCGTAGGGGAAACAGTTTGAGGTCTTGCCTAGGCTCGCGGTCACCTTCGTTGCGATGCCGCGTATCTGAGCGCACGCGCTCGCGCAACAGCCGTCACGGCGTCACACAGACCGAAAGCTGTGACGGCTCAACGGCTCCCAATATAGGCCACATTGCTGGCTTGTGACGGTGTGACGTCTTCAGCGCAGTAGCGTGCCCACGCCTGCTCGAACTGGCTGCGGTAATAGCCGCGCTTGCTGGTGCCCTTGCGCCGCTTCGCTAGGGGCCAGATCGGGCGTAGCCTGATGCCGAACGGCCGTAGCAGTCGCGCCATCTCGCCCTGGCTCAATTTGCGCGGCGTCTGGTCATCGCGCACGCCGCGATATTCGCTCCAGCCGCTCTCTTCGATGTCGAGCAACGCCATGATCAGTTCCACACTCGCCATGCGGTCGGCGGCCGTTCTGTTGAAGATGTCGCGCAGGTCCGACAGCAGGATCACGCCGGCATCCTCATCGTGATAGGCGTGCGCGAAGGTGGTAGCCGCCTCGCGTGCGATCCGCGCCCAGGCGGGACCGAAGGTATCGGCGATTGCGATCAGAACGCGCCAATTGTCGGCGACGCGGCTCTTCAAGTCCTTCGGCAATTTCGGATCGAGGTCGAGCTTGGGCTTGCTGCGCGCCCACCTCGTCACGAAGCCATAGACGATGTTGATGCGCTGCATTGTCTGGCTGTTGCCAGTGTCAAAGCGCTGGAGATTGCCGCCGGCGGTCTTCTCCATGTCGATGATGACCGAGCGCTGCATCAGCGGCAACGGCAGGCTACCGATACAGCCAATCGCCATCGGTGCGAAGGTTGAGAACTTCTTCGGCGCGCCCTTGATCACACGCCGGATGCTGCCACCCTTGCGGTGACCGCTGTTGAGAACGGCGCGCAGGATGCCGTTCACGTTCAGGCCGAGGTTATCGGCCTCGTCGACCAACAGCGTGCCGTGGAGCCGATCAATGATGTGAAAGAGCACCGCCGGCGTCGCACCGTCCATGCGCTCCGGGCGATAAGCGAGTTGCTCAATGACGGCCAGCGCCGTCGTCTTGCCGCAGCCTCTCACTGGCGATGTGAACGCCAGACGCGGCGAGATCGTGAAGCGATCAAAAAGGTGCGTGTGCAGCACCCAGAGCGCCGCCGCGATGTACTCGCGCGGCTTCATGTCGATGTACTCTTCGAGGATGAAGCGCACCAATTCTAGGACGTTCGGCGGTTCCTTGACGGCCGCCTCCGGCAGGCCGACATCGACGGCATCGCCGGCGTGCTGCTCGGCGCTGCGGTCGTCGTCGAACGCGGCCCCCCACGTGTCGGCGTTGGTGTCGCCCCTCATCAGATCGGTGAGGTCGTTCCAAGTCTTGCGATAGCGCGCCAGCATTTCAAGGATCAGCCGGCGGGCGTTCTCGGCCTCGCCGGCATTGGGCGAGCCGATCATCCGGAATAGCTGCTCAAGCCGCTTCCGGTCCTTCTTGCTCATTTGCTTCTT
>DHXA01000148.1:0-14727 GCA_002413455.1 Rhodanobacter sp. UBA5168
CCTTGGGCGGCGTGTACCCCACCACGGCGAACTCGTCGCTTTCCAGCCGCTTGATCTTCACCCAGTCGTCGCCGCGGCCAGCGTGATAGGCGGAGTCGACGCGCTTGGAAATGATGCCTTCGAGCTGCTGCTCGGTGGCCATCCGGAACGCGCCTTCGCCGTCGCCGATCGCATGCGTGCTGAAAGCGAGGTGCTTTGGCGCATGCGCCAGCAATTGCTGCAGCAGCTGCTTGCGTTCCAGCAGGCTGACCCGCGACAGGTCGCTGCCTTCGAGGTAGGGCAGATCGAACAGCATGTAGACCAGCGGCAGTTGCGCCTCGCCGGACAGGGTCTGCTGCAGCCCGTTGAAGTCGCTGTGACCGCGGCTGTCCAGCGCGATGAGTTCACCGTCCAGCCGCGCCGAATGCAGTCCGAGCGATTCCAGCGATTGCACGATGTCGGGCAGGCGGTCGTTCCATGACAGCGCATTGCGCGACCACAGATTCACCTCACCGTCGGCGATCGCGCCGAGGATGCGGTAACCGTCCCATTTCACCTCATGCAGCCACTGCTCGCCGTCCGGCGGAAATTCTCGCAGGCGCGCCAGTTCCGGCTTGAAGAAGGCATTGTCAACGCGCGCCGCTCGTGCACCCTTCAGCGCGGCAGCTGCCTTGGCCAGGCGCAGCCGCGGCGCTTTGCTTCCCCTGGGAATGGGCATCTTGCGGGCAGTGGATTTCTTCGCGGCGGCCTTGGTCGCGGGCGTCTTCGCCGCGGCGCGGGTGCTGCGGATCATCTTGGCATCGAGCAGCTCATCGGCCTCGACGTCACCGGCGAATGCATCCTTGGCCTTGATCAGGAACCATGCGGGCTGGCGCTCCTTGCGGCCGCTGCGCACCAGATGCCAGCCACCCTTGAGCCGCTTGCCGAACAGCTCGAAACGCAGGTGGCCCTTTTGCAACTGCGCCTCGGCGTCGCCTTCGGTGGTCCATACGCCGGTGTCGAACTGATCGACATGGCCCTTGCCGTAACCGTGTTCAATATCGCCTTCGAAACTGGCGTAGGACACAGGGTGATCTTCGACCTCCACCGCCAGACGCTTCACCTGAGGGTCATAGCTGGGGCCCTTGGGCACCGCCCAGCTTTTCAGTGTGTCGCCCACCTGCAGGCGGAAGTCGAAGTGGCGGCGGCTGGCGTGGTGCAGTTGCACCACGAAGATCGTGCGCCGGTCACGTGCCGGAACATCATCGGCCGCGGGTTCGCGTGTCTTCGAGAAATCGCGCTTGCGCCGGTAGTCCCGCAGGCTGTTCATCGCCGTCCATTCAACGCAGAAGAAGGGTCATCGAATCTGCGCGAGGGGAAATTATCGCGGATTTCGGCTTCATCTTGTGCTGCTCGTCGCGACACGTCGCAATCAGGATGGCACGTTGCCGCCTGGTGATGATGCTGCTGCGCGAGGCGCGTTTCGTGGCGGGCATAACAGCCAAACTCCTGGTCGTGAAACAACTGGCAGAGTCAACGACGCTAGCGAATCGGCCGTGCGCCCGGGGTGAAGCGATCATCATCTACGGGTGTATTTGACAGCTCGTCGACAGCACAAGGGCAATAGTCCGGGTATCCCACCGCCAATGGAGATCTGTCATGCCCGAGAAGAAAACTCAACGTGCCGCCAGCAAGGACAAAAGGGAGGGCAAGTCACCCAGCACCCAGGCCGGAGAATATGTGCACGAGGAAATCGAACACGTGCGCAAGGGCAAGCACGGCGCGCGATCGACCAAGCAGGCGATCGCGATCGGCCTTTCCAAGGCACGACGCGCCGGGGTGAAGGTGCCGGCCAGCAAGACGGCCAGCAAGTCGACCAAAAAGAAGGCCGCGCACGACGAGGCCGCGTCGCACGAACACCACAAGCCCGCGGCGACGCGTTCGAGGGCGACCACCAGGGCGCTGAAGAAGGAAGGCCACAAGGCGGCATCGAAATCGGCGTTGTCGTCCCACGCCAGGAAAAGCGCGTCCAAACGCAGCGTCGGTTCGCGTTCGGCCGCGGCCAAGAAGGCCGCGCATGCGAAAGGCGCCGCCGGGCGTTCCGCCGCCGCCAAGAAGGCGGCAAAGACACGCGCGAAGAAGACCTCCTGATCCCACCAATCTGGCCGGAGAGCAAGCCATGGCACGTCCCATCTGGACTGGAACACTTTCGTTCGGGCTGCTCAACGTGCCGGTATCGCTGATGTCGGGCGAGCGCAGCGTCGACCTGCATTTCCGCATGCTCGATAGCCGCAGCAACACGCCCGTGCGCTATGAACGCGTGAATGCGGAAACCGGCGAGGAGGTGCCGTGGAAGGAAATCGTCAAGGCGTTCGAGTATCAGAAGGGCAGCTATGTCGTACTGGAGCCGGAGGACATCAAGTCGGCTTCTTCCGAGGGGCGCGAGGTGGTCGAGGTGAAAGCCTTTGTCGATGCGAACGCGATCGGACCGGAATATTTCGAGAAGCCGTACTTGCTTGTTCCCGGCAAGAAGGCGGAGAAGGGCTACGTGCTGTTGCGCGAGACGCTCAAGCGTACCGGCAAGATCGGTATCGCGCGGGTGGTGATCCGCACGCGCGAATACCTGTCGGCGCTGATCCCGCGTGACGACGCCCTGATGCTGGTGCTGATGCGCTACCCGCAGGAACTGGTCGACGTGGAGGATTACAAGATTCCCCAAGGGGCGGCATCGCAATACCGGATATCCGCGAAGGAGATCCAGATGGCCGAGCAACTCATCGCATCGATGAGCGATGAGTGGACGCCGGATGACTATCGGGACGAGTTCCGCGATCGGTTGCGCAAGGTCATCGAAAAACGCATGAAGTCCAAGGGCGTCGTAACGTCGCCCTCCGACGAGGAAGCCGAGGCACCGGAAAGCGCCGCCACCAATGTGGTGGATTTCATGGCGCTGCTGCAGCAGAGCCTGGCCAGCAAGAAACGCACGCCGGCGAAGAAGGCAGCCACAAAAACGGCACGCAAGACGACAGCCAAAAAAGCCGCCGCTCCGAGGAAAAAGGCGCCGGCAAAGAAAGCCGCGAAGCGCGCAACACCCCGCAAGGCAGGCTGAGGCGCCGCCCGGCGGTCGAGGCGTCGGGCGCGCGGGTCAGGTCTTCTCCATGTGCCGCAAGGCTTCCTCGACGATGCAGTCGGAATGACCGCAGCCACATTCGCCATCGGCTGCGGTTTGACGGCCATGCTGGCGGCAGTAGTCGCTGCAGTATTGCTTCGGCTCGCTGACCTTGCAGCCGCACCCGGGGTGAGCGCAGGGTTCGGTGGGAAGTGCATTCATCAGTCCTGTCCTCTCGATGGGTCGCCATGACACCGCAGATGGGCAAGCTGCATCGTGACTGTGCGGACACCGGCGATGTTTTTGGCGATTCGTGACGCACTGCATCCGCCCGGTTCTGCCGTCATGGCCAGTGGTGCTGGATCAAAAAAAGGCGGGCACCTTGCCCGGCGTGCCTGCCCGCCTCGGTGCTCGGCCCGAATTTATTCGGCGTGGAACGCCTTCTTGATGTCGCGCATCTGGTCGTGACCATGGCGCACCGAGGTGTAGACGTCGGTGATGATCGACTGGGCACGCGGCGAAACTCCCTTGTCTTTCATCGCGTCCTCGAACTTGGCCTTGATGTGATCCTCGCCACGCTCGACCTCATCCACTACCGCCTTGTTGTCGGCCGAGGTAAGGCTGGTGCGCAGGTTCACGAACATGCGATGGGCCGAACCCAGCGCGGTGCCTTCGTCTTCCGGCTCCCCACCGAGTGAGCGCACGCACTTCTGCAGCGCCGATGCGACTGTACGACGTTCGCCCGAACGCTCGCGGAACAACGAAATCAGCTGCTCGCTCTTGGCGTCCTTGGCTGCTTCAGCGTAACCCTCGGCGCTGTCGAGCGTGGTTTCGATAAGACTGTTCAGTGTCTTGATGTCGTGTTTGTTATTCATCTGGTGCTCTCCTTGGGAATTTCGATGGGAACCCGTGGTTGGCAGGGGAATCGCCGGGGGCCAGTGAATGACATGGCAGGTGATGGTTGCGACAGGGATTTGTTCATGGGTGTTGCACGTATTCATGTCGGGCTGGGCTGGCGTGCGGAACCCGGTTTTGCACAACGTTGAAACGCGCGGCCATCCTCACACATCGGTCACTGAACCGTCGCGAAAATCAAAGGTGCACTCATTGCGGCAGGAGCAGAGATGAAGACACGTCATGTATTCAGCACCCAGGATGTCGGCGCCGCCCAGTCCGCCGTCCACGCGCTGCGCCAGGCCGGTGTGTCGAACGACGACATTTCGCTGATCGCGCGGCACGACATCGAGAATGGGCAGATTCCCGAAGACCAGCAGGATACCGGTGACGATTTCGGTCGCGGCGGCATGAAGGGCCTGCTGACCGGTGGCGGCAGCGGTCTGCTGGTCGGGCTTGTCGCCGTCGCGGTACCGCCCCTGGGACTCACCCTTGCCGGTGCCGCCGCGATGACCATCGCCGGTGCGGCCGTGGGTGGCTGGGTGGGCATGCTCACAGGCACGTGCGAGCCCGGCGCGGTGCGGCGCAAGTTCGAGGACGAGATCGCCGCAGGCCGCGTACTCGTGGTCGTCGATGGAAACGCAGCGACGCTGGTCATCGCCGATGCTGCATTGATTGCCGCGGGTGCCATGCCGTTGCCATTCAACGCGCCCACAGCGGTGTCCTGATCGCGGTATGCGTGCGCCGCCGGGTGGCATCGTTTCAACGGCCCGGGTTGGCTGCCGCTACCGACGTTCTTCGTGGCCTTGATCTTTCATCGGCGGTACGGATTGCTGCTGCCGTGGATGAAAGAAGGACAATCAGACGTCCGATTGCCTCATGTCCACGTCGCGAAGACGGCAGCGGGAGAACACTCCGGGAGTGCGGCGTTCTGCCGCCAATCCGGAGAACAGCATGGGCAACACGAATATTCCGCAGGTCGGCGCCGCCGATACCGACAACAGCAGGGATACGCTGACAGGCGAACACCAGCTCACGGAAGAACGACAGAAACAGCGTGCCGCGCACAAGCAAGGTGGGATCGGTCCCGCGCCAGGCCGCCCGGAAAATGCGCCTGAGCGCATACCCGGCCAGGCGCGCGATCCGGCAGAGGCAGACGATGTGGAAGGCGGCGGCGACGATCAGCGGAGGCGCGACGGCGATGCCGATGCCGATGTCGAGCGTCCCGGCAATACGAGCGACCAGGAACACGTCAGCGAGGATGCTGCAGCACTCGCAGGACATGCCAATACAGGCCATTCCCCCGCCGATGCCACGTAGGCAGTCGCAGGTCGTGGTCGTGGCGTGAGCTCATCCGAAAGCGGAATAGGGCAGGTCCTGCAAAAGCATCGCGAGATGTGCGGCGTTGCATGCCTGCATCCTGCCGTCACCCTCGTCGGCCTTGACCCTGGTTCGACGTTGTGACCGGCGATGCGGGGGTTCGAAACCTCGACGCCGTACGGGGCCAATGCCCGCAGCATCTGATCCAGCAGTTTCTGCGTGGAGGATTCTTCCGGGCCGCGTTCGAGCGCGCAGTTCAGTCCGAATGCGCTGAGTGGCGATGACGCATGCTTGGCGTGTTTCTCCATGGTTCGCGCCTTGCTGACCGATCGTTGGACCATGGAAACTATCGGGCCCATCGTCACGTGATGATGAAAGAGTTATCCGTCGAAGGTTTGTCGTGAACGAGGAAGCGATCTATCCGCGTTTCGCCAGTCGTGGACGCACATTCGTCTATGTGCTGCCTTGCCGCGAAGAGGACATCCTGAAGGTCGGTTTCTCGCGCGATCCGCTGGACCGGTTCCGTACGCTGCATCGGCGCTTCTTCGAGTTCTTCGATCTGGATCGCGGTCTGCTGATCGACACCGATCACCTGCGCGATGCCCGGCGCATCGAGCGCCTGTTGATCACCACGTTTGCCGACTGCCGCGCACCGGCGCCGCTGGTGGTGCCGCAATCGGCGGCTGGACATACCGAATGGTTCCGCGGCGTGTCGCCCGGGGTGGATACGCTGGTGCGCAAGGTATGTGCGGAGCAGGGCTTCGCCCTGCATGCGCCGCTGAGCTCATGGCTGCGCGACAGGTTCGGTGAGTGGAGCGAACTTCTGTTTGGCTGGTCCCAGCGCATGCTTGAGGCGATCGAGTACGAGCACTTCAATGTGCCACCGCATGAAAGATGCGGGCGCGCCGATGCCGCGCTGCGCGACGTGCTCGATGCCTATGTGGCGCTGGGCATGGCCACGGAGAAGCTGATTCCGGCGGCCGTGCTCGCCTGGTACTGCAGCGACGACTATTTCGGCGACCGTTGAGCCGGCGTGGTGGATGCCGGCGTCTGCGCATTGGCGCGTGCGCCGGTGCATGGCGCATGGCCGCACTGGCAACCCTCGAGCTGATCGGATAACGGCGACTCCACCCGCTTTCGACAATGTTCGCTGCAATAGGCGTCGCCAGCGCGAACCGTGCAAGCGCACACAGGATGGGCGCATCGGGAGTGGGTCGTGTTCATCTCGTGGCTCCGGTGGCGGATCGGTTGTGGCTGCAGCGCGGCGGAAGCTGGGCAAAGGTCGGCTGCACAGAGCGGCATCCTGGGGTACGGGCTCGACAAGAAGAGCCGAAGCCGGGCGAATGCCATGTGATTTTTCAGGTGCGACAGACCATGGCATTCTTCAGGGGCTACTCAATCCGGGAGGTTCGAAGTAGCCTTCACGGCGAATCGTCAAGCGATGGTTGATTCAGAACCCGGAGCCGCCGCCGATAATAAACCTTGGGGCGTCGGCGGATTCTCGGCATCGCATCTGCATCGGGGCGGGCGCGTGCCATTCACGGCCAGCCCCGGTTGGGTGGATGTCGCCGGCAAGGTCGAAGCGGCGGCGGGCACGCGGATCATTTCGAACGCGAGCACCAGGTTCGCCGCCCGTGCAAGGGGTGCGCGGACGCAACGGTTGGGGAGGGCGATGACGAGTCGGAAACAGGTACGTGGCGAGCTTCGCGAACGCTTCTACCGGAGCGTGGCGGAAACGTTGTCGCTATTGCACACGGCGCCGGGTTACGACCGTCAGCTCGCGCTGGCCGAAGTGGCGAGGATCCTCTCCGCCACCATGGAGCTGCCGCTGGTCTGGATCGGCCGGCGGGAGCCGGGCCAGGCTGCACTCGATGTGCTGGCGGCGGCGGGCCCGGAAGCCGCCTACGCGAAGGACCTGAAGATCAGTGCCGACGAACGCGAGACAGGGGGCGGCGGCCCAGTAGCCAATGCCTTGCGCGAGGGCAAGCCGCGCGCGGTCACCATCGACGTAGCGGAGTTCGCGCCGTGGCGCGAGGCCGCCCGGCGACACGGATTGGGATCATGCATCGCGGCCGCTGCCACCATTCGCGACAACGGCCAGCTCACGTTGGCGGCCTACGCTCGTCCCGGCGCGCCGCTGCTCAGCGATGAACTGCTCGAGTGGGCCCAGCGGCTGGCCGACGAGCTGGCGCGGTTCTGGGATCACCAGGTCCTGCTTGAGCGCAACCTCAGGATGAATCGTTATCGCGATGCCCAGCGGACGATCCAGCGCGCACTGCTCGATCAACCGGACCCCGCCGCGGTCTATCGCACGCTGGCGCAGGCACTGGTCGATATTGCCGGTGCCGTAGCCGTCGAAGTATTCGCCGCGGAAGGTGCCGGCGAGCTTCTGCAGCGCGTGGCACTGATCGGCCCGATGGCCGAGGCCATGCAGTTGTTGCCGATGCCCCCGCGGCACAGCGACGGGCCGGTCATCTTTACCCCCACGCTCGCGTTCATGCGGGGCATGCCGGTGGTGCGCGTGCGCCCCGCCGAAAATCCGCAGGCGGCAGCGGCATGGAAACTCGAACCGCTGGCCCGGATCGGTGCTGTGGGCTGCTGGCCGCTGTTCGGTGCAGCGGATACCGATGGAACCGTTCGCGGGGCAACGGGTGTCTTTGCGGTGGTTACTGCCGAAGCGGATGCCTTCGATGCGGAAATGCGCCTGCTGGTCGACGAAATCGCCGACGCTGCCGGTCTCGCGCTGCGCCAGCACCAGCAGCGCAGCGCGCTGGTGCTGGAGCAGCAACTGCAGACCTATCTTGCGCTGCATGACGCGCTGACCAATGTTCCCAACCGGCGCGCGCTGGATCATCACCTTGCCGGCGTGCTCGCGCAGGCCGAACAGCACGGGCGCATTGTGGCGGTCGGCCTGCTCGACCTGGACGACCTCAAGCCGATCAACGATCGCCACGGCCATGCTGCGGGCGACCAGATCCTGGTGGAGGTGGCCGCACGCCTGCGCGGGGCAATGCGTGTCGAAGATTACGTCGCGCGGTTGGGCGGCGACGAATTCGTGCTGGTGTTCGAGAACCTCGAGCGCGAGCAGGATCTGGATCTGCTGCTGGCGCGTGTATGGCAGGCCTTGCAGCAACCCCTGCTCATCGACGGAATCACTTTCCAGCTTTCGGCGAGCCTGGGCGTGGCGCTGTATCCGATCGACGTGCAGGCCAGCGGCGAGCAACTGCTCAGATGCGCCGACCAGGCGATGTACCAGGTCAAGGCGCGCAAACGGCAACGCGACCGATGGTGGGCGTTGCCGGCCCGGCAAGCGGATGCCAATCAGTCCGCCGTGCACGACGGCCGCGGGCCACCGCCATACGGAGAGCTGGCGGCAGAGCTGCTGGGGCCGTGGTTTGTCGCGCTGGAAGCACAGCTGCCCCGCATGGCGGAAGGCTATTACACCGAGCTGCAGGCCCATGAAGGGGCGATCAGTCTGCTCGGTGCCCTGCCGCCGGCTGATGTGGCGATCGTCAAGCAGCGGCTGTGCTGGCATCTGTCGGTGCTGCTGCGCCCCGATCTCGATTTGGCCACGCACCAGGCAGGCGCGATGCGGGCAGGGTTTTTCTATGCGGCCTGCGGTGTCGAAGAGGTGTGGTTGCTGGAGGCGATGGAGGCACTTCGCGATATCTTCGTCACCACGCTTGGCTCCGGCACCCATCGCGACCAGCGGCCGTTGGCGATCGTGCTGCAGCGACTCGCGCTGGATCGGCAATGGCAGCTGGTGAGCATGCGCGAGACACAGCGCCGCCGGGTTGCGCTGCTGGCCAGGCTCAATGCGCTGGCGTGGTCGGCCGACGGGTACCTGGAACTTATCCAGGGTGCGGTTGATGCATTGGTGGCCCATGAGGAGATTGTCGCCTGTGCGGTGGGGCGCCCGGATGCGACGGGCCGGCTGACCTACGAAGCTGTGGCGGGCGAGCCCTTTGCTGATTACCTGCGCGCGCTGGGTCGCGGCGAGACATCGCCGATCGGTGTGCAGGGAGGGTCGGCCGAAGGCGGTGGCCCGACCGGACGTGCCTGGCGCACCGCCACGATCCAGCGGTGCGCGCATTACGGTAGCGACCCGGCCATGCTGAACTGGCGCGAGATCGCCGCCCGCGCGGGCATCGTCTCCAACGTCGCTGTGCCGCTGTGTCCACTGCCACGCAGGCCGGCTGCGGTACTCACCATCTACAGCGCCTATGCCGGCGGATTCCAGAGCGAAGACCAGCAGGCATTCGTCGAGCAGATCAAGACGGTGCTGGATCTGGCCTTGGCAAGGCTGGCGCCGCCGCGGCCGGGAACCGAGCTGCTGCCGTTCTTCGTGCGCGAACGCTGGCGGGCGATGATCGCCACCGACGCGCTGCAGATGCATTACCAACCAGTGGTCAGACTGGCCGATGGCCGTGTCACCGAGCTCGAGGCGCTGGCGCGGTTGCGCGATGATGACGGCCGCATTCTGCAACCGGCGAGATTCCTCCCGGCGTTGGGCGATGCTGATCTGATCGTGCTGTTCCAGCAGGGACTGCGGCGGGCGACCGCATGTCGCCAGGCGCTGCTGCAGGTGGGTTACGCGCTGGACGTGTCGGTCAATGCGCCGGCCGCTGCGCTGACCGATCCACGATACGCCGAGACGGCCGCCGCCGTGCTGGCCAACAGCGCCTGTCCGGCTCAGGCGCTGCTGTTCGAGATACTCGAATCGCCGATTGGCACCGAGCATGCGGCGCCCGCCGGCATGGCGGGCATGCAGGCACTCAAGGCACTGGGCGTGCGCCTGGTCGAGGATGACCTGGGCGCGGGCTACAGCACCCTGATCCGGTTGCGTCAGTGGCCGTTCGACCGGGTGAAGATCGATCAGGCCATCGTCCGCCAGATTGGCGGCGACCCGCTGTCCACCCTGCGCTTCATCCGGCAGCTGATCCGGCTCGGTCACGACCTCGGTCTGGAAGTCGTGGTGGAAGGCCTGGAGACCGCCGGATCCGTGGAGGCCGCACTGATTCTTGGCGCAGATCTGGGGCAGGGCTACGTGCTGGCGCGGCCGATGACGGCCGATGCTCTGGTCGGCTGGCTGGCCGGCTTCGAGGCGAGCTGGGATGCAACCAGTCCGGTCACTGCCGTGGGCGAACTGGCGGCGGCGCTGCTGTGGGAGGAGCAGTTTCTTGCCCTGCCGCCCGGACCCCTGGCCTGGAAGGCCCATGCCGTGTCGAGCGGCTACCGGCATCCAGACAGGCAAACATCGGCGGCGTTGCACAGCAGCCAGATCGCGATGCATGCAGCGGCCATCGGTGGCCCGGCGGACCCGGCCTATCGTCTGGCACGAGAGACATTCCTCGCGCTGCTGATCGAGCGCGTACGCATCGAAGAGCATCATCTCGAAGCAGGAATTGTCGATACGGGCGCTGGAAACAACGAAGCGCCCGGCAATGCCGGAACCTTCGTTGTCGATCAGTGGTGGGCGGTACAAGGATCGAACTTGTGATACCTGCTGCGTGAAGAGTGGCTTTCCAAATCAGACTCACGGCGTTCACCCTTGCCGAGAAAAGATCGTCTGCACCACCCAGGTGATTGACCCGATCAACGTAAGATCAGTCGCCAGCAGATGCAGCCGTTTCTTGCGCAACAGGGCACGGGTGAAGCTGCTCCATCTGGGTTACGCAACGTCAGCAAGAAATGGACGACCGTTTGCGATCCGGTTCGAACGGTGGCTTCTCAGCTATAAACACGAACCCGTTTACACGGATTCTGCACACTCTCTCGACGTTGTTGGCCTTGGTATGGCCCCGCGCCTTTTTGTCAAAGCGAAACGGCGTCGATCGGACGAGGCCGCTGTACCCGTGAACCGCCCTCGCGTGTTTCCTCATGATGCGCATGTCGGGGCTTCCTGCCTCAGGATACTTTTCAAATCCACCAGACGCGGCCATGCCGTTCTGGACACACACGATTTCGGAGAAGGCTGTGGCCGATAGCGAAGCATTTGGATGCCCCGTTGATCCAGGCGTATCCATGCTTGGCGAACTTGGGCAGGCGCTGCTTGACGCGATGCCGATGCCGGCCTACATCTGCGATACGCATGGGCTGGTCGTAGCCAGCAACGCCGGTGCGGGCGAATGGTGGGGCGGCTCGTTGCGGGCCGGCATGAAAGGCGAGACGTTCCTTCATCCCGCGCAGCCCTGGCGGCATGACAGCGGCGGCGCTGCCTCCCTGGAAACGCCGTTGGCACTGGCCAGAAGCACCGGCGTGGCCGTGCGCGACGTCAAGGTCACCATCGAAGCGGCGACGGGCGAGCATCTACGGGCGCTGGCGAGCGTGGTGCCGCTGACGGATTGCCACGCTGCTATCCGGGCCTTCATTTGCAGCTTCCGGATCATGATCGATGTCACCGAAAAGAAACGGCTGGCCGATGCGACGCGGGAACGGGAGAAGCTCACACACCAGCTGCTGCAGGCGTTGCCGACGGCGATCTACACCACCGACGCGCAGGGAAGGATCACCTTCTACAACGAGGCCGTTGTCAGTTTCGCCGGACGGCGTCCGGTGCTCGGCGAGGAATGGTGTGTGTCCTGGAAGATGTTCCGTTCCGACGGCACGCCGTTGCCGCACGACCAGTGTCCGATGGCGATCGCAATCCGCGAAGCGCGACCCATGCACGGCGAGGAGGTGGTCGCCGAGCGGCCGGACGGCAGCCGGATCGCGTTCGCCGCCCATCCCACACCGTTGTTCGACGACGCCGGTGTCATGGTGGGCGCGGTGAACATGCTGGTGGACATCACCGAGCGACAGAAAATCGAGCAGTCCCTGCAGGAACTCAACGACACTCTCGAGCAGCGCGTCCTCGAGCGTACGCAGCTGGCGGAATCGGCCTCACTGGACTTGCACTACAGCGAACGAAATTTCGCGCTGCTGGTGGGAAGCATCGTCGATTACGCCATTTACATGCTGGACCCGGATGGCATCATCACCAACTGGAATGCCGGAGCCGAGCGGATCAAGGGCTATCGCGCGGAGGAGGTTGTCGGAAGGCATTTTTCGTGTTTCTACACGCCGGAGGACCGCGCCAAGGGGGCGCCCGCCAACGCGCTTGCCGTGGCAAGACGCGAGGGTCGCTACAGCGCCGAAGGCTGGCGCATGCGCAAGGACGGCACCCGCTTCTGGGCCAGCGTGGTGATCGATCCGGTGATCGACCACGGTGACGTGATCGGTTTTGCCAAGATCACCCGCGATGTCACCGAGCGGATGGAGAGCGAGGCAGCGCTGATCGAAAGCGAGAGCCGGGCCCGCGGCGTGATCGACACGGCGCTCGACGGTTTCGTGCAACTGGACGAAGCGGGTCTGATTGTGGAATGGAATCCGCGGGTGGCAACGATGTTCGGCTGGTCGCGCGAGGACGCCATGGGGCGGCCGTTGACGACACTCGTCGTGGCCGAGAAAGACCGGTTACGCCTCGCCACCTGCCTGCCCCCGAGCAGGCGCGATACTTTCCCTGGAGGCAATGAACAGATCGACGCAGTCGATTTCGAAGGAAAGATAATTCCCGTCGAACTCAGCATCAGCACGCTGTCGTCGAAAAGCGGGCGCTGCACCAACGTGTTCATCCGCGATCTCAGCGAAAAGATCTTCATCGAGGAGCAACTGCGCCAGGCGCAGAAAATGGAAGCCGTGGGCCAGTTGACCGGTGGCCTCGCCCACGATTTCAACAACCTGCTGCAGGGGATCATCGGTTCCCTCGACATCATTCAGCTGCGTGTTGATGAGGGGCGCACTGCGGACATCGGGCGTTTCGTCGCCGGTGCACTGATTTCGGCAAATCGCGCGGCGGCGATGACTCATCGGCTGCTGGCTTTCTCGCGGCAGCAACCGCTCGATCCGCGTCCAGTCGCCGCCAATCCGTTGATGATGTCGATGGATGACCTGATACGGCGGACGATCGGCGAACAGATCAGGGTGGAGTTCGACCTGGCCACGGATCTATGGCTCACTTTGTGCGACCCGAACCAGCTGGAAAGCGCCGTGTTGAACCTTTCCATCAATGCGCGCGACGCCATGCCCGCGGGTGGCCGCCTCACCATCCGGTCACGCAACGTGGAAATCGACGAAGTGAAGGCGGGCAGGTGGCAGGACGCACCGGCCGGCCAGTACGTCTGCGTCGAGGTCGCCGACACCGGTACAGGTATGCCGCCTGAAGTGGTCGAGCGCGCCTTTGATCCGTTCTTCACGACCAAGCCGCAGGGCCAGGGCACTGGGTTGGGACTGTCGATGGTGTACGGCTTCGGGCGACAGTCGAATGGCCATTGCGATATCCGCAGCAAGCCAGGCGGAGGCACCACCGTCAGGTTGTACCTGCCGCGTTGCGTCGTCGGCGCAGAGCACAATGTCGAGCAGGTGCCCACGCCGGCGCAACCGGCCATGGCGGCAGGCAGGGGCGAGGTTGTGCTCGTGGTGGAGGACGAGATTGTGGTGCGCCATGTGGTTGTCGAGGTCCTGCATCAACTCGGTTACACGGCGTTGGAAGCGGTCGACGCCGAAGCGGGACTGGACATACTTCGCTCCAGCAAGCCCATCGATCTGCTCGTATCGGACATAGGGTTGCCCGGCACGAACGGCCGGAAGCTGGCCGACGCGGCACTCGAGGTGCGTCCGGGCCTGAAGATCCTGCTCATGACGGGCTACGCGTCAGGTGCGGCGATGGCCGGCGGATTCCTTGCCCCGGGGATGGAGCTGATCATCAAGCCGTTCACCGTCGCGGCGTTGGCGAAACGTATGCGCGAGATGATCGAGACCGGCCGCCTGCAGGCAACGCGGCACCAGCCAGATAGAAGCGTGGAATGCCACGACGTCAGCTTTCGCGGGAAAGAAGCGGTATATCCAGCATTTCCAGCACCAGCTGTTTCAGGGCCTTCATGTTCAACGGCTTCAGAATCGTGCGGATCTGCGGAAACTCCGCCGTCAGTGCAGACTGGTCACCGCCGGACATCACAATGAAAGGTATTCCGCGCTCGATCAGCTGGAGTACCACCGGAAGCCCATTGTCGCCGCGCAAACCCATATCGATCAGCGCAGCATCGAATTCGCTGGCGTCGAGTTCCGCCAGTGCGTCGACGAGATTGAGATTGACCAGCACGTCCAGTCCCATGTCCCGCAGGGTGTCTTCCACCACCATGGCCACGACCGGATCGTCCTCGACGACCAAGACGCGCCTTATCGCCTGAAATGACATGAGACGCGCACTCCGAACCGATGAATTTCTGCCGTATCGATGGATTGTATGCTTTCCCGTGTACCGGGAACGAGGATGACCCACCCGTCGCGCAGGCCATCGTCCGGGGCGTTCGGAGAAGCCCTTCGGTGCTTGCTCCCGGGCACAAAAGAAAAAAGCCATCGCAGGGATGGCTTCAGACTTGGTGTTTCAGTGGTGGGCGGTACAAGGA
>DHXA01000148.1:14832-17309 GCA_002413455.1 Rhodanobacter sp. UBA5168
TGGTGGGCGGTACAAGGATCGAACTTGTGACACCTGCCGTGTGAAGTGCCCGTTGCTACACGCACGCTGTGTTTTCATGGAGCCAAGACGACGAAACCGACCACGAGGGTCGGTTTCAGTACGGCGTCACCGCTCCGCACATCGCTGCCGGCACGCCGAGCAGGCGCGAATGCTCTACGTGCGACGCAGCTACAAGGGCCTGGCGGACTTCGAGCTGGTATGCCGCGACTTGTTCGGCAAGGTCTACGGCACGGCCGCGCGCTACAACGCCGCCGAGCATGTCTGGCGCTTTCCGAACGGTGCCTATCTTGAGTTGGGCCAGCTCGAAAGCCACGCCGACTACGCCAAATATCAGGGGCGCAGCTTCACACTGCTGCTGGTAGATGAGGCGGGGCAGTTCCCCGATCCCACGCTGCTGGACATTCTGCGCAGCAACATGCGCGGCCCGCAGGGCATGCCCATACGGATGGTGATCGCTGCCAACCCGGGCGGCCCCGGTCATCACTGGCTGGCGCAGCGCTACGTGTTCCGCGCCGGCCCCTGGCAGATGTTTCACGAGCCCAAAAGCAAACGCGAATGGGTCTATGCGCCGTCGACCTTTTCCGGCAATCGTTTCATTGATCGCGCGCAGTACGCAGACCAGCTCGAAAGCGCGTGCCCCGACGATCCCGAACTTCTGCGCGCGTGGGTCGATGGCGATTGGGCAGTCAACCGCGGCGCGTACTTCGCCGGTGTGCTGGACGAGACACGCAACGCCGGCGACCCGTGGGAGAGCATCCCCGAGGAATGGGACACGTACCTGGCGCACGACTTCGGCAGCTCCGCGCCATCCGCGACGTACATCTTCGCCAAGTCACCCGGCGCCGAGGCACACGGCCTGTTCCATCCACGCAACAGCCTGGTGCTGGTCGACGAGCTGGCAACATGCAAGCGCGGCAGCTACACCGCCGGGCTGGGCTGGACTGTGCCCGTGCTGTCCGAGAACATCATCGACATGTGCAAGCGGTGGGGCGTGCGTCCGCGTGGCGTTGCTGACGATGCATGCTTCGCCAAGACCGGGCACGGCGCCGGGTCCATCGCCGACGAGTTCCGCCAGTCGGGCGTGTACTTCAACCCCGCTCGCAAGGCCGATCGTCTGACCGGATGGAACCGCATGCGGCGCATGCTTTCGTTTGCCGGCAAGCCCGATCAAGCCGGGCTCTACATCGCGCGCAACTGCGAGTACTTCTGGGCGACGGTGCCATCGCTGCCGCGCGATCCGAAGCGCATCGAGGACGTGGACAGCACGGGGCCAGACCACGGCGCCGACGCGGTGCGCTATGGCTGCCTGCAGAACAGCCGGCAGGCCACATGGGAACCGCTGCGGATTTGAGGGATTGGTTCAGGAAAAAACCGAACCCCACGGGCTTTGGCCCGACTCCGTCACCCGAAACTCATCGTCGATGCATCCTTCAATCGCCGTGATTGCAGCATCCCGCGAAAGTGGTGACCACGCAGGCGTAAATCTGCCTTCAATTTCGGTAATGAAATGCCCGTCCTTGAACAAGTATGCAGTCCATCCCGTTTCAGAGCATCGGGCCTCATAGTCGATGCGCCGATGTTTGTCTTTGATGGATATCATGTGAGCGCCTGGCTTAGTGGATTGTGGCGACACCATGCAGGAACGTGGCAAGGCGTCAACGGCGAGTGGATCGCCCGGTGCTGGCGGCCTATGGTCACGGGGTGTACGTTATCGGAGGGGGTGATGACTGGCCGCGCTGCAATAGCGCGCATTGAGCTACAAACCGGGGGAATAAATGAAACATATAGCAATGGCATGCGCCGCACTTCTGCTAGGCGGATGTGTAACTGTTCCAGTCAGTCAGGATGCCGCTAAACAAGTCCCGCCTGATCGCGTTTTTGCCTTTCAACAACCATCCGGATCTAATGACGGGACCTTGCTACTTATCCGCGATTCCGGGGCATTGGGAAGTGGTTGCCGTGTAGTGATCTACATCGACGATGCGCGCGCGGCTTCCTTCTCGAGTTCTGAAAAGGCCTCGCTCAACATCCCTGCTGGTCGGCACATCCTTGCATCCGGCCCGACTGGAAATGGACTGTGCGGCATGGGTAAAGGGAAGGAATCCATGAAACGCAGTATCGCCATCGACATCAGGGCGCAGCACACATCTGTGTATCGAATTGCCGTGGCGATGAGCGGCGCCGGAGTCGATGTAATGCCGGTGATCCTTTGACGCGCACATTCCGTACAGACGTCCGTACAACGAAAAAGGCCACCCGAAAAGGTGGCCTAAGTCGTTGTATTCAGTGGTGGGCGGTACAAGGATCGAACTTGTGACACCTGCCGTGTGAAGTGCCCGTTGCTACACGCACGCTGTGTTTTCATGGAGCCAAGACGACGTAACCGACCACGAGGGGCGATGTCAGTATCAATGGTGGGCGGTACAAGGATCGAACTTGTGACACGTGCCGTGTGA
>DHXA01000147.1:0-529 GCA_002413455.1 Rhodanobacter sp. UBA5168
TTTTCCTTGAGCGCCATCTCGATGGCCGTCTCGCCATCCGCTGCCTTGAACACCACATGGCCGTCCTGGCTCAGCATCTTGCCGAGCACGGCACGGATGGTGGTCGAATCGTCCACCACCAGCACCCAGGCACCCTTGGGTATGCCACTGCGGGTTACGGCACGGCGCTCGCCAGGCTCGTTCCCGAAGAACCGCCTGATCAGTTCGAAACCTGCCATGACACGAGCCCCCCGCCCATGAGAATCGGTTGCTAGTCTCGACGCAGCGGATGTTTGACGCAAGTTGCCCGTCAGCCGCCGAGCAGCAGATTGCCCAGCGGTATGGTGATCAGTGACAGCACAATGCCGACGCCCAGCACCGTATTGGCCAGCGTCGGCTCCAGCTCGTATTCGTCGGCGAGGATCGCCGCCGAGACCATCGGTGCCATCGCCGCCTGCAGCACGCCGACGGTAAGCACCAGCCCGCCCACGCCGGTGATCGCACCCAGCACCCAGCACAGCAGCGGCGCCAGCAGCAGCTTCCAGCCCAG
>DHXA01000147.1:859-3980 GCA_002413455.1 Rhodanobacter sp. UBA5168
AGCGGCGTCAGCGTGGCTCCGATCGGCGCGAATACACCGTTCAACAGTTCCGGCCAGCCGCCGAGCAGGCCCACGACGATGCCGATCACCAGCGCGACAAAGGCGGGAAACGTGGCGATGCGCCGGGCGATCAGCCGCGGCTGCGGCGCGCGCCCGGAATAGAGCGACGCCACCACGATGCCGGCCGAGGCCAGCACCGGAAACGCACCGATCTGGTCGGCCACCACCGCCAGCGCCAGCCCCGGCTTGCCGTGCAGCGCCTCGATCAGCGGGTAACCCATGTACGCGGTATTGCCCAGGCCACAGACCAGGATCAGCGCGCCGGTGCGCTGGCGCGACCAGCCCAGCCTCGGCCCGAGCAGGCCGAACAGCAGCCAGGCACCGCCGAACGTGAGCCACATCGCCGCCACCGGAAACCACAGTTGCGGATCGAACGTCACCTTCGGGATCAGTTCCAGTACCAGCGCCGGCAGCGCCACATTCAGCACCCACCAGTTGATGCCCTGCACGATGCCTGCCGGCGGTTTCGCGAAACGCGCCACCACGGTGCCGAGGATCAGGCAGACGAACAACAGCAACATCGCACTCATCGGACGCCGCACCGCAGGAAAGGTTGCGCATTATAGGTGTGGTGCGATTCCGTCCGGCCCAGACGCGCGGCATGGATGGATGCCCGTCGCGGTTGCCCGAAAGCCGCCGCCAGGCCCTTTCGAGGATAATCCTCGGCCTGCCCTGTCTGGATAACCGACCATCCCCATGAACGACCCGCTCCACCTCGCGCACGGGCTGGCCGGCGACAACACACCGCCGGACTGGCCGCCGCTGACCGCCAGCGAGGTCGATACGCTGCTGCGCAACTATCCGACACTCGGCGCGCCGATCCGCATCGACTGGCATAGCCCGCGTCCACTGTCGGCGGCCTGTCTGGTCGAGACGACCACGGGGGTCGTCTTCGTCAAGCGTCATCACCGCAGCGTGCGTTCGATTGCCACGCTCAACGAGGAGCATCGCTTCATCGCGCACCTGCGCGGCCACGGCATGCCGATACCGGCCGTGTTGAACGACACGCAAGGGCACACCGCGGTGGCGCTCGGCGACTGGACTTACGAAGTGCACGAGCCCGCCGCCGGCATCGACCTGTACCGCGAGGCGATCTCATGGTCACCGCTGCCGAACGGCGGCCACGCGCGCAGCGCCGGTCGGCTGCTGGCCATGCTGCACGACTCGTCCGACGGCTACGACGCAGCCCAGCGCAATACCCATATCCTGGTCGCGCGCAGCGAACTGATCTGTTCACCCGATCCGATCGCCGCGCTGCAAGGGCAATTACAAGCGCGCCCGGGCCTGGCGGACTACCTGCAGGGACGCGACTGGCCGGCCGACCTTGCCGGAGCGCTTGTGCCGTGGCACGCCGTGGCGCAGCCACGGCTGGCGCTGCAGCCCCGGCTGTGGACACACGGTGACTGGCACGTCTCCAACCTGTGTTGGAACGACGACAGCGCAAACGCCCACATCACCGCGGCGCTCGACTTCGGTCTTGCCGCTGCCAACTTCGCGCTGTTCGACCTCGCCACCGCGATCGAGCGCAACGCGATTGCCTGGCTGGCACTGGACACCGGCATCGACGCTGCACATCCCGACGTCGCCCGCGCACTGATCGAAGGCTATCGCCAGCAGCGCCCGCTGAATGCCGCCGACATCCACCTGCTGGCGGATCTGCTGCCGCTGGTGCACGTGGACTTCGCGCTGTCCGAGGTCGAGTATTTCCACGCCATCACCCGCTCGCGCGCCAGTGCGGATGTCGCTTATGACACCTTTCTGCGCGGGCACGCCGCGTGGTTCGGCACAGCACCGGGGCGCGCACTGCTGCAGGCCATTCGCGACTGCGCGTGAGCAGTACCTCAGCAGTTCGCGCTGAGCGCAGCCGCAAAAGCGGCGCATGCGGGGAGCGACCAGGGAAGGTCGCGGCCTTGAGGAGCGAGGAGGTCGAAGTGCCAGGGCGAACGGCCATGGATCTGCACGCTGAGCCAATCCGTGGTTCAATAAGCGTTCTTGAAGCGGGGGTGCCCGGCGTTTGCCGGGCTGAGAGAGTCCCTTGGAACCTGATCCGGTTAGCACCGGCGTAGGGAGCTTGCTGATCCGGTGCGTCCGCATGGACGTCCCGGATCGCCGTCGCTTCGTCCGTATCTCAGATGACGATGACGACGATGCCCTCATTTCGTATTTCCCTCGCCCGCACCCCGCTGATCCTTGCCCTCATGTCGGTCATGGCGCTTGCCCATGCCAGCGAGGACACCACCACCGAGCCGCAGGCCACGCCGCTGGCGCCCATCCACGTCAAGGCCGACAGTCAGCGCGGCTACCATGCCGACAATTCGCAGATGGATACCTTCGGCAGCTTCGGCAACGCGCCGCTGCAGGACACCCCGGCCGCGATCACGGTGATCACCCGCGACCAGATCGACGACCGCCAGCCGCGCACGCTGAGCGAACTGGCGCGCGGCGATGCCGCGCTGGGCGACAGCTACGCGCCGGTCGGCTACTACCAGGACATCGCCATCCGCGGGTATGCGCTGGATCCGGCCACCGGCTTCCGGCTCAACGAGATGAGCCTGGTCGGCGAGCAGCTGCAGCCGCTGGAAGACAAGCAGCGCGTGGAAATCCTCAAGGGCCTCGGCGGCCTCGAAGCGGGCGTGGTGGCGCCGGGCGGGCTGGTGAACTACGTCAGCAAGCGTCCGGCCCACGTGCATACCGCCACCGTCGGCACCGATTCACACGGTTCCCGTTACGTCGCGATGGATGTGGGCGGCTGGCTGACGCCGACTTTCGGCGTACGCGTGAACGCAGCGCACGAGGACATGCACTCCTACGTGCAGCACGCCGATGGCCGCCGCACGTTCTTCTCGCTGGCCGCCGACTGGAAGATCAGTTCCAACGCCACGCTGCAATTGGACACCGATTACCAGACCAGCGGACAGCGTTCGGTCTCCGGCTACCAGTTGCTCGGCGGCACCATGATTCCGGCGCATCCCAGCCGCACCCGCATGCTCGGCTTCGAGCCGTGGCAGCGACCGGTGGGCATCGACGCCAGCAACAGCACGCTGCGCTTCAACTACCGCTT
>DHXA01000147.1:4221-9896 GCA_002413455.1 Rhodanobacter sp. UBA5168
ACGGCGACTACGACGTCTACGACTACCGCAGCCCCGACGATACCCGCGTCAACGACGAGGTCCGCGCCGTGCTGAAGGGCTCGTTCGACACCGGTGCGCTCAGCCACGAAGTCAGTCTCGGCGCCAGCGCGTTCCGCCGTACCATCGACCGTCGTCCCTACGTCTACGACTACGTCGGCACCGCCAATATCGATGAAGTCGATCCGCCCTATTTCGCACCATCGCCGAACCAGCCCGGACCGTCGGCGCGCCGGCTGACCAGTTGGCAGCATTCGGTTTTCGCACTCGATCGCGTGCATCTGGGCTCGCAATGGCAGGTGCTGGCCGGCGGCCGCTTCGTGCGCCTGCACGAACGCGCCTACGACGATGCCGGCCTGCCCGAACGCGATACGCGGCTGCGCAGGTTTCTGCCGCAGGCCGCCGTGCTGTGGCAGCCCACCACGCAGCTGACCACCTATGTCAGCTACAGCGAGAGCCTGTCGCTGGGCAACGAGGCGCCGTACTGGACATCGAACGGCAGCACCACGCTGGCGCCGCTGCTGTCGCGCCAGACCGAGGCCGGCGTGAAGTACGCCTGGAGCGATGCGCTGAGCCTGCAGGGCGCGCTGTACCGAATCCGCCAGCCGTACCAGTTCGCCCAGCCGGACAATACCGTCGAAGGTTTCAGCTTTGTCCAGCACGGCAACGAAGTGCATACCGGTCTCGAGCTCAATGCCGCCGGACGGCTCAGCAGCAACCTGCGCCTCACCGCCAGCCTCAACCTGATCCAGGCGCGCGCGCAGGGTACTGATACCCCGGGCTACGAAGGCCATCAGGTCGTCAACGTGCCGCGCCTGCGCACGGCGTTGTATCTGGATTACCGCCTGCCGTTCGCGACCGATCTGAGCTTGCTCGGCGGCTGGCGTTATGCCAGCAGCAACGTCGCCACGCCGAACGGCCTCACCCGCGTGCCGGCGTACCACGTGTTCGACGCCGGCCTGCGCTATGTCACGCAATGGAATGGGCACGCGCTGACCTTGCGGCTGAACGTCGACAACGTGTTCAACCATTTCTACTGGCGCGACACCGGCACCTCCGGCGGCGACAGCTACCTGTTCCCGGGCGCGCCGCGGTTGGCGCGCCTGTCACTGACGTACGCGTTCTGACATGACCCTGGTCGAACTCGTCGGTGCGCTGCTCAGCGCCTGGGGCGTCTGGCTCACCGCCAGGCGCCGTCCGTGGTGCTGGCCGGTGGGCCTGATGTCGGTGCTGGTCTATACGTGGGTTTTCGTCGACGCCAGGCTCTACTCCGACGCGCTGCTGCAACTGGCGTTCGCCGTGCTGATCGGCTACGGCTGGTATCGCTGGCTGCAACACATGGGCGCGGACGGCCGCGTGCAAGTCGCGCCGTTGCCACCACGGCCAGCAATCCTGCATCTGGCCATCGGCTGCCTCGGTGCGCTGGCCCTGGGCGCGTTCATGCGCCACCACACCGATGCCGCGCTGCCCTGGCTGGACGCAGCGCTAACCGCATTCAGCCTGGTCGCGCAGTGGTGGCAGGCGAAACGGCATGCCGCCGCGTGGTGGGTGTGGATCGTGGTGGACGTGATCTACGTGGGCGAATACGTCTACAAGCACCTGTTGATCACCTCGGTGCTGTACGCCGGTTTCGTGGTATTGGCAATCATCGGCCTGCGTGCGTGGCAGCATGCGGATGAGGGCGCGCCACCCACATAGAAACTTCTTCCTATCGTCGCCTTGCTCCGACGGCGACGGCGCGGTTGGGATACAGCCGGCGGCGGCCACGAAACGCATGCAACAGGCCAAGGGGAAATCCCACCTGAACCTGCTTTCGGATCAACATTTTTATTACACCGCGCCGGTGCAAAATGACCGTCACGATGAAAACCTCGCTGACAGGCAAGCGTCTCTTGTGCGTCGCCACCGTGCTGCTGGCCGCAGCCGGGGCTGTCGGCGCGCAGGACATCTACAAATGCACACAGGGCGGGCAAGTCGCCTACACCGATCATCCCTGCCCGGGCGGCAATGGTGAACTGCTGCACCAGGCCGACGACACCGAAGTCATCGACCGCTACCTGCGCCTGGGCCAGGACGCGCTCGCAAAGCGTTATGCGCAATCGCGCCACCTCGAAGCGCTCTATCAGCAGCGCGTCGAGGTCCATCAACAGGCGATGGCGGAAAGATCCCAGCGTCGGGCCGACGACGCCTACACCGCTGAACAACGCCAGCAGGAAGCGCAGCAGCAGGCGCTGGTCGATGAAGCGGCGGAGCGCGATCGGCTGCAGGCCGAGAACGAGGCACTGCGCCAGCAGAACGACGAGTACCAGGACCAGTTGAACCAGCCGGTCTACAACGCGCCCCCCGCCTACTGGGGCGAGCCGCCGGATCGCAGTCATCACCACGACGATCACCACCCGCACCGTCCGCCATCGGCAAACGAGCCCGTCTTCCACCCATGCAAGCAACTTGCCGGTGGCCGGGTGCAATGTTGAAGACGAAGTAGCCGGCGCGCCCCGTTCAAAGCCGGGCGAAGATGCCGTTTTGTGGCAGCGCCTGCAGGAAAGTGCAGGCCGATACCGGCGACGTTTTCGATCACGATCGAAGGGGACGTAGAGACACACGTGTTCAGACTGCCGACCGCCCCCTCATCGGCGCGGGCTGAGCACCGATCTGGCCGAGAAAAATGCCGCAGCTTTCAGATACGCTCGCGGTTGACTGAGGTGCGAACTCTGCAACGGACGAGACCCGGTGGTCAGTACGGATGCAATCATTGTCGGCGCGGGTCCCGCAGGTCTCTCCTGCGCGGCGACCATGCGCCAGCTCGGCCTCAAGGTGCTGGTGCTGGACAAGGCCGGCATGGTTGCTCCGGTATGGCGTCGCCACTATGACCGCTTGCATCTGCATACGGATCGGGGGCACTCGGGCTTGCCTGGCATGGCGATGCCACGGACGTACCCGAGATATCCCTCGCGCGCGCAGGTCGTGGACTACCTTGAAAGCTACGCGGCGCACTTCGACCTGCATCCGATCTTCAACTGCGCGGTGCGCAACGTCCGTCGCGAGGGCTCGGCGTGGTTTGCGGATACGGTGCGGGAGCAGTTTGCGGCACGCGTCGTGGTGATTGCGACCGGCTGGGCCGACTTTCCCTACCGTCCGAATTGGCCAGGATTGGACGGCTACCATGGCCCGATTGTTCATAGCAGTGAATATCGCAATCCCGCTGCTTACATGGGCAAGCGCGTGCTCGTCGTCGGCTTCGGCAACTCGGGTGGCGAGATCGCGCTCGACCTGGCAGAAGCCGGCGTCGACGTGAGCCTTTCCGTACGTGGCCCGGTGCAGATCCTGCCACGCGAGCTGCTCGGCCTGCCCATCCTGACCTGGGCGATCGCCCAAGCGCCCCTCCCCGCGCGCGTTGCCGATTTCATCAATGCGCCCGCCATCCGCCTGGCCGTCGGTTCGCTTGGGAAACTCGGCCTGAAAGTGGCCCGCAAGGGACCGCGCCGGATGATCGAGGAGGATCGGCGCGTACCGCTGCTCGACGTGGGCACACTGGCCAGGATCAGGGACGGCTCGATCAAGGTGCGCGGCGATATCGCGCGGCTCACCGGCGAGGGCGTGGTTTTTGTCGATTCCCCGGCAGAGCCGTTCGACAGCCTCATTCTGGCGACCGGCTTTCGCCCCGACCTGCGCCAGCTGCTGCCAAACACCCGCGGCGTATTTGACGCTCACGGCATGCCACTCGTGACCGGCCAAGCCACCGCAGAACCCGGTCTGTTTTTCTGCGGCCTCATTGCGTCGCCCACGGGCCAACTGCGCGAAATCGGCATCGAAGCGCGGCGCATTGCGCAAATAGCTGCGGCCAGCCTGCCGCGTTAAAGAAGGGGCCTCACCCCCTGACATCGCCAGCTCAAGCTGAACGCGCAGTACCGTCCGTTGTGGGCCGGCTCCGGCCAGAACCTGGCGTTCTCGGCCACCGTGTTCAACCTGTTCAACAGCCAGAAAACCACCTCGCAGGTCGATGGTGGCGAGGACCCGGCAGACGACTACCAGCGTCCGCTGTCGTTCCAGACTCCGCGCTACGTGCAGCTCGGTGTCAGCTACGACTTCTCGATGTAACACCGGAGGCGCCGGGCAACCGGCGCCATCCTTCCAAAAGACCGCCGGATCTCCGGCGGTCTTTTTTATGCCCGCTGCCTGCGAGCCGTCCCGAACCCGAGCTCCGCATCCAACACTTTCGTTAACCTCGGACCCTTGTCATCTCCCGCACGCGCCGCCAGCAAAAAAGCGATAACCTCGGCGCGCGAAGCTCGCGCGCCCGTTCGGCGTTCGCGTTGCTGAAAGTCTTTCATGAAGGCTCGGCCGAGACGGGGAAGCACATGCACCAGCGCACGACATTCTTCTTGCTCGGGGCCGGCGTGATGGCCTGCCTCGCGGGCATGCCAGGCAACGCGCAGGCACAGCCGGCGACGGACTCCAGCCACCTGGTGGCGACGCCGAAACACGCCGACCGCGCGTCCATGGAAACCATGCAGATACCCAGCCACGGCGCGCTGATGAACGCACTGGTCTATGTGGCTGCCGGGGCGGGCCCGCATCCGGCGGTGATCCTGCTGCACGGCTTTCCCGGCAACGAACGCAACCTGGATCTGGCGCAGGACATGCGCCGCGCCGGTTGGGATGTTCTCTACTTCAACTACCGTGGTTCGTGGGGCAGCCCGGGCAATTTTTCTTTTTCCCACGGCATCGAGGACACCGCCGCGGCGCTGGCTTACCTGCGCCAGCCGGACGTCGCCAGGAAACTGCGGCTGGATCCCACGCGCATCGTGCTGATCGGACACAGCATGGGCGGCTTCATGACCGTCCAGGGCGCCGCCGCCGATCCCGCCATCAAGGCTTTCGCCACCATCTCGGCCGCCGACCTGGGCGGCACGATGCGGCGGATGCTGGCCGGGGGACAGAAACCGGACGCATTGCACAAGATGAGCGCAGGCCTGGCCAACGAAGGCATGGCCCCGTTGAGCGGATGCACACCCGACGGGCTGGCCCGCGAGCTCGCCGAGCATGCGGCGATGTGGACGTTCAGCTCGAAGGTCGACGCGTTGAAAAACCGCGCGGCACTCATCGTCACCTCGGACGATGGCCTGGCAAAGGCAAACGAATCGTTTGCGACCGACCTGCGCAACGCCGGCGACACCCACGTGACGACCATGCACCTGCCCACCGACCACGCGTATTCCGATCAGCGCATCGAGCTGTCGCATGCCGTGCTGCAGTGGCTCGCGGCGCTGCCAAGATAGGCAGAGAGTCGCGGCGCTGAAAGAGCGCTTCGCTGCCTGTCGTCACGTCATCCTGATTGACTGGTCGCGCGTTTGGGAGAACAGTGGCACACAGGCGTGTGCCCACTGGCAGGCAGCTTCGCCTGAGCCCTGATTCGTGATCCACGGAGGATTTATGAAACGGCTTCCCATGATGATGTTCGCGGGCGTACTGACGGTTGGCGCCGGTGCCGCGATGGCCGAGTCCCAGTCACTCAACGAATTCAGACCCCGAGTCATGCCGGTACTGGTGCATGTGGATGCCAGGGGCAAAGTCACCGAGGTCTCGCCGTCGATCGAGCTATCGCCGAAGGTCAACCGGCTGCTGCGGCAGAGCCTGGACGAAATGATCAGCAAGCC
>DHXA01000147.1:10180-13992 GCA_002413455.1 Rhodanobacter sp. UBA5168
GGAAGGCGATTACCTCGCCCGGTTTGTCTATGTATCGAGTTCGCCGGTTCCGAACGGATCGTGGTATTGGGTACATATCGACGGCCATCGCCTGGCGCTGGCGAACAGGAACGACGTCGGCCGTCAGGATCGCTTCCGTTTCAACGACTCGCGGATCGGCGGATACCGGTCGATGAACATCCCGACCCCGGCCATTCAAACTACCGCTCGCAGCGCGGCCACCCCCGCTGCCGCTCCCTCGCACGGACGTGGCAGGTAAATCGAGGCCGGTGTGTGGTGAAAGAAATACCGCGCTCTGCGGAATGCGGTGACTGAAATGAAAAAAGCCCGCCGGATACGACGGGCTTTTTTGTGGTCATCGGGCGGCTGACCGACGAGTATCGGCCGCGGATTCCCAGCCAAAAATGATCCCTAGCCCCCAGGGAACTCCACGACGTCGCCGGGTGCAGGCATTTCCCCGCGTCGGCTGTGCGCGGTTTGCGCAGGCAAGGCACGCCACGGCTTGCCCGCGTCGAAATCGTCCAGGTCCGGATAATCGCCGAGTACCGCATAGCCGGTGATGACGAAAGGCAAGCCTTCGCCGGCGAGCGGCGCCGCACCGTCACTGACGTGGAAATGCAGGTGCGGGCCGGTGGAGTCGCCGCTGAAACCGAGCGCGGCAATGACCTGGCCGCGGTGTAGGTGTTCGCCTGGATGTACCCGGATACTGCCGGGCCGCAGATGCTCGTAATGCGCATAGCGACCATCGCCCAGCGCGAGCGAGACGAAGTTGCCGCTGCCCTCGCCCAGCGGGTGCCTGGGGTTCTTCAACGTGCGACTCTCCGGATAGTCGTTCCGGGTGGCGACCACCGTGCCGTCGGCCACCGCCAGCACGTCCTCGCCGTAGCCGAGCCAGTTCGCCACTTCCTGTTGGTTGCCGCGTACGTGATGTCCGTTCGCGTCCAGCCTGAACCAGTCGATCGCGAAGCGCGCGGGAATCCGTGCCCGTCCATCCAGCGCGAACATCACCCGGCGATGGCCGCGTGGCACGGACGCGTCATAGATCGCGATCCACGGTCCGCCGCGCAGCGGCGGCGCAAGCGTCACCGGTGCGCGCCGGTCGATCGTCACCGCGCCGCCCACTACCTCGCCCGGTTCGCGCGCGTGCGCCGTGGTGGCCTCGTACGCCAGCCGGTGGATCAGCCGGCGCGGCACGCGGGTACCGGCAGGCAGCACCACCTCCACGTAGATCACCGCCTGCACGCCGGCCGCCAGACCCCGAGCGTCCGGCGATTGGTCGGTGCCGTCGATCGCCATGCGCGCCAGCAGCGCGGGGCCGGCCCACGACGCCAGCGGCTTCCCTTTCGCATCCGCGTCGAGCACCTCCAGCTTCGAGGGCAGCATGCCGGCGCCGGCATAGTTCGTCACGTGCAGTTCGTAGACCAGTTGCCGCTGCCCGTCGACCGTCACCGTCGTCGGCGCCTGCGGCACCTGCAGGTCGAACGATTGACGCAGGGTCGCCGCAGCGACCGGTATCGACAGGCACGCGAACAGCATCAGCAGGAGAAACCGGATCATCGTTGCAACTCTATCGGGGGATCCGCACCGAAGTACGGTTTGGCACCGGCGGCGAGGGGTTTCGACTATCGCGCGAAAACACTTCTGGCATACCTGCCACTAGTCATCTCGTCCTCAGTGTCGGAACGAGGTCGTCACGCCGAACCCGCCCGAGTGTGGGCGCGTGCGTGCCAGCCATGCTGGGCAAGGCGATAGAGCCGGCAGGCGGCAACCACACCCAGCACCAACTGCAAGACCCCGGTGATCTCGAACAACCAGTCGCCGGGAAGCTCGTAGACCGGCGGCGGAAACAGCCGTGCCATCAGCTGCGGCGAGGTGCCGCCGAAATACAGCGCGTTCTTCAGCACATGGTTGTAGCCACCTTCGAAGAAGCCGATGCCCACCACCGGCAGCAGCAAGTCGACCAGGCAGAACGCCACCAGCGCCACCGTGCGCGCCAATCCGGCGGGGCGGCGACGCAGAACATGGGCCGCACCCCAGAGCAGCAGTGCCGTCAGGCCCGCCACGATGACGACATGCAGCCGCCACGGCGTGTCGTAGGCATAGGCGCCGTAGGCGTGATGCACGGCGGTCAGCAGCAGGATCGCCAGCGCCGCATGCAGCGCGCGCGACAGCAGGATGCGAGATGGCTCTGCGCCGTGGCTATGCATCGGCATGGCCCGCCTCCGGCCGCGCCGGCCCGGCGCGGTGGATCGCACGCGCTGCCGATGCTTCCCGATCCGTGGCCTGGGCGTGTTCGAGAATCTCGTCGACCGACCAGTGGTCGTCCGCATGCATGCCGTACTTGCACGCCAGCACCTCGCCCGCGCTGCCGATCAGGAAATCCGCCGGCAGCCCCAGCGCCGATTCGCCCGCCTCGCGCCCGGCGCCGAATGTGGCCAGGCCGCGGGCGATGGCGGCCCAGGCGCGCGGGTCGAGCACCGACCGCAGCGACGCCTCCACGCCGAATTCGCGATACAGCCGTTTCTGCGGATCGGCTATCACGGCGAACGGCAATGCATGGTCGTGGCGACGAAGGGCCTCTGCCGACGAATGGAACACCGCCACTTCACGGATGCCGGCTTTCACCAGCTCGTCGTGCCGTTGCGCGATCGCGCGCAAGTGCAGCTTGCAGACCGGGCAGCCCGCGAATCGCCGGAACTGCAGATGCAGCACACGGCCCGGATCGGGAATGCGAATGCGTTGATCGCGAATCGTGACCAGCTCGCGCTGCGGCACGCGAGCGCCGACCGGGATACGCGCGCCGTCGCCCGTCACGCGTCGTGCAGATTCATTCGACATGGACGCCAACTTTGGTCATGGAACATGATGTTCGTTATCGGAGAGATGTTCGGTTGCGCGCATGATGTTCGCGACCAGCGTGGCGGACCAGCACAGCCGGAACGGATGTGTTTCATACCGAACACCACGCGACGGATTGTTCGGAAACCGGAGGCACGGCATGGCCGTACACGAAGACCGCAGGATCCAGCGCACACGGCAGCTCCTGCGCGAATCGCTGCTGGCGCTGGTGAAGGAAAAGGGATTCGAAGGCTTGTCGGTGCAGGAGATCGCCGATCGCGCCAATGTCGGCCGCACGACGTTCTACGCGCACTTCAGCGACAAGGAAGAACTCCTGCTCCACGGCTTCGACGATCTGCGCGCCCTGCTCAAGCAACGCCAGCGTGAGGCGCGCAGCGGTCAAGGCGAGCGAAGCGGCCGGCTGTTCGGCTTCAGTCGCGAACTGTTCGAGCACGTCAACGACCATCGCGACGTGTTCCAGGCCATGGTCGGCAAGCGTAGCGGTGCCGCCGTGCAGCGCCGCATCCAGAACCTCGTGATCGAGCTCGTACGCGAAGAGGTGAAACTCGCCCTGCCTCCGTCCCGCGTCAAGAACAGCCAGCGCGAGCCGCTGGTGCGCTTCCTGGCCGGGGCACTCTTCGGCCTGCTCGCATGGTGGCTGGACGAACAGCCGAACCTGTCGACCGAAGCCATCGACCACGCGTTCAGGCAACTCGCCGTGCCGGCGCTGGATGCGGCCGCGCCGGCGGCGTAAGTGAAGGTCGGCGGTGGTGGCAGCCTGCGCTCTCACCCACCCCGGCAAGTTCAGCCTGTGCAGTCGCAATGAGCGCCGCCATCAACACAGCGCAGACGAAAGTCGGAGAGCCCGCCGCGATCCGCAGCATCGTGAAATCCTTCGACGCTCGCCTCGTGCGTCGCTGCGAGCGCACGCCATCCCGCAATCACTGAGCGCGATGGCGGAATCTTCGCCACCG
>DHXA01000147.1:14289-17358 GCA_002413455.1 Rhodanobacter sp. UBA5168
GGGTGGTGAAATCCCCTTCGAGCCGTGCGCGCTCCTGCAATGACTTGCCGCAACCACGAGGCGATTCATTGAATGGTGCTACGGCCCGTCCTGTCCGGTCTGTCTTCGTTGCATCTATCAACAGGAGTTCTCCCCATGTTCCACCCTCATCTATTTCGCAAGACGCTGCTGTGCGCTTCGATCGCCTCGGCGGGATTGGCACTCGCAGTCTCCGCTCATGTGGCATCGCCTGCAGGCAAAACTCTTCCCCCGGCCCAGGTGATCCCTGAGCCGATGTCGCGGTTCTCTCCCCAGGATGCCGTGCCTACTGCCACGCCGATCAAGCACCTGGTGATCATCTTTGGCGAGAACCGTTCGTTCGATCATTATTTCGGCACCTACCCGGTGGCGCAGAACCCGCCTGGCGAGCCGGTGTTCACCGCGGCGCGGTCGACGCCAGCCGTGCACGGCCTTACCCATGCGCTGCTGACGCAAAACCCGAACGCGCTCAATCCGCTCAACGGCGTCAACGCGGTCAATCCGTTCCGGCTGGATCGCACGCAGGCCAACACCGAAGGCCAGAACCACGCCTACACGCCGGAACAGCGGGCCTACGATAACGGCGCGGCGGATCTGTTCCCCGCCTACACCGGCAACAACACCGTCAGCAGCACCGGCACGTTCGGCACCCATGGCCTGGTCATGGCGTATTACGACGGCAACACCGTGACCGCGCTGTGGAACTACGCCCAGCACTTTGCGTTGAACGACAACGCCTATACCGATACCTACGGTCCCTCCACGCAGGGTGCGCTGGCCATCGTTGCCGGCACCACGAACGGCGCCGAGTCCGTCGTCGGCTCGACGGCATCCATTCCCGACGGTCGCGGTGGCTTGACCCTGATCGGCGACACCGACCCGGCTTACGATGCCTGCTCTTCGGCATCCAGCACGGTCCGCATGACCTCGAAGAACATCGGCGATCTGTTGAATGCCCGCCATCTGACCTGGGGCGGCTTCATGGGCGGCTTCGACCTGACGGCCGCCAACGGCAACGGAACCACGGGCTGCGCCCGCAGCACGTATTCGAGCGTGCTCAATGCCACCAAGACCGATTACATCCCCCATCACAACTGGTTCCAGTACTACGCCTCCACGGCCAACCCCACGCACGCGCGTCCCAGCTCGACCGAGAGGATCGGCTATACCGATCCGAAGGACCACGGCGCCACCCCGGTTAACCACGAATACGACGTGAACGATTTCTTCCGTGCGGTGAGCGCGGGGAATTTCCCTTCGGTGAGCTACCTGAAAGCGCCTGCCGTGGGGGACGCGCATCCGGGCAATTCGGATCCTCTGGACGAGCAGGCGTTCGTCGTCAAGGTCGTCAACTTCCTGGAGCACCAGCCCCATTGGAAGGACACCGCGATCATCATCACCTACGACGATTCCGATGGCTGGTACGACCACCGCTATGCGTCGCCGACCACCGCTTCGTTCGATTCAACCACGCATGAAGGCTCGGTCACCGGCGCCGATCAGCTCAACGGATCAGGCTTGTGCACCGGCCCCGATGCCAGGCCCGGCATCGGCGTGCACGGTGGTGTCGTCAACGGGCGCTGCGGACCGGGCACGCGCATTCCGTTCCTGGTCATATCGCCTTACGCGCGCACCAATTACGTCGACGACACCCGCATCACGCAGGCCTCGGTGGTGCGCTTCATCGAGGACAACTGGCTCGGGGGCGAACGTATCGGCCAAGGCTCGAACGACGCGACCGCCGGAAGCATCATGGGCATGTTCGACTTCAAGCGTCACGGGTTCGATCTTGCGCGCCCGATCTTCCTGGACCCTGAGCAGGGCACACGGGCATTCGGGCCGATCGATCCCCACCTGCAGCCAAGTGCCCAGGTAGCTGCGCATTCAGACAAAGCCATGTAGTCGCAACGACGGCATCCCTGCCCAGGTTCCGCATCGGACTGGGCAGGGATGCTCCAGCGGTCGCAGGGTGCTTCTCCGAATGCCCTCGTCCCTGTCGAGGAGGAGCCACGCTGGTTCGTGCTCGCCAACCGTAGTGAAGTCACCGGATTCCGCTCTTGCCCTCTGTCGCCCGATCGCCCCGACGCCATGTATCCTGCCGTCATGCCCGTCTGCTGAAGGCTGCCTTCGGTCTGGTTTCAAGCGCGTTTTTCGCCTGCGGACCGATCGCTCATGCCGATGCGCAAACAGGCATCGCAAGCGTGGGCCCGAACGGCGTCAACCCTCATCCCGTCCCCTTGAACCTGCCACCGACGCAGCCGCTGAGTGCAGCGGCGCAACTGGGCAAGCTGCTGTTTTTCGATACCTCGCTATCGGCCTCGGGCCGGCAATCCTGCGCGTCGTGCCATAGCCCGAACCATGCCTACAGCCCGCCGAACACACTGGCCGTCCAGCCGGGCGGCCGGGATCTGAACAGCTTCGGCCACCGGCCGCCGCCGTCGCTGGCCTATCTGTACCGGCAACAGCCCTTCAGCATCGGCCCGGATACCGGCCCGGACGATGTGCCCGTCAACCTCAATGCGGTGGCGGCCGCGGCCGGCAGCGATCCCAGGGCGCAGAAAACCGCCGGCACCACGCAACCGACCGCGATGGTGCCGCAGGGCGGATTGTTCTGGGACGGTCGCGCCGACTCGCTGCAACGGCAGGCTTTTCTTCCCGCGCTCGATCCGATGGAAATGGCCAACGCCAGCGTGGCCACGATCGCCAGCGAACTGGCCCACACCGGTTATCGCCAGAGGTTCATCCAGCTGTTCGGCCCGACCATCTTCGACGATGCGGATCGACTGGTGTCCGAGGCGATGTTCGCCATCGTGCGCTACCAGATCGAAGACCCGTCCTTTCACGCCTTCACCAGCAAATACGATGCATGGCTGCAGGGCAACGCGCGGCTTACGCCGTCCGAAGCGCGCGGCCTGCAACTTTTCAACGATCCGCAAAAAGGCAATTGCGCCGCCTGCCACTTGAGTCAGGTGACACGCGACGGCCTGCCGCCGCTTTTCACCGACACCCAGTACGAAGCGCTGGGCGTGCCGCGCAACCCGCACCTGCCGC
>DHXA01000157.1:0-18117 GCA_002413455.1 Rhodanobacter sp. UBA5168
CGGTGCCCGCTGGGGGCTTCCATCACCCACCAGCGCCCGCGCACGCAGGTCACGCGGCGGGCACCGAGCTGCTCCAGACGTGCCACTTCCGCGTCCAGGTCGTCGGTTTCGATGTCCAGGTGCACACGGCTTTCGTGGTCCACCTTCTGCAGCAGGATGATCGGTTCGTCTGCGGCCGTCTTCAGTTCAGCGTACTTGCCGTCGCCGTCCTGGTCGGGACTGGCGATCGACTTGCCCAATGCCTGGCTCCAGAACGCGGTGGCCGCATCGAGATGGTCGCTGTGGCAGTCGATGACGATGGTGCTGAGCCGGCTGTGATGCATGGGCCACCTCCGTGGCAATCGGAACCCCTGTTCTACGCCGCTGCACGTGAACCCGGCGCAATGCGAGAATGCATTCCATGATCCCGCTCAGATATCTCCAGGCATATCCGGCTGCCTTGCAGGACAAGGTGCGCCAGCTGATCGCGCAGCAGCGGCTGGGCGAGCATCTGGCCAAGCGTTATCCGGATCGGCATGCGGTGCAGAGCGACAAGGCACTGTACGTCTACACGATGGATCTGAAGCAGCAGTACCTGAAGAACGCGCCCGGCATCGACAAGGTGCAGTACGACAGCAAGCTGGATGTCGTGCGAAACGCGCTGGGCCTGCATACCGCGATCTCGCGCGTGCAGGGCGGCAAGCTCAGGGCGAAGAAGGAAATCCGCGTGGCCGCCCTGTTCAAGGCCGCCGCCCCGGAATTCCTGCAGATGATCGTGGTGCACGAGCTGGCGCACCTGAAGGAATACGATCACAACAAGGCGTTCTACCAGCTGTGCACGTATATGCTGCCGGACTACCACCAGCTGGAGTTCGACCTGCGCGTGTACATGACCTGGCGCGAACTGCCACCGACGAACGAATGATCTTTTGTGGGAGCGGCTTCCGCCGAGACCGAGCGAGGATGGCGATGGATAGTGCGGCGCTACAGAAATACCTGCTGCGGTTGTTCGAGCGGCATGATGTCGAGCTGGAAGCGGACGAAGACGGCTGGCTGGTCACCGATGACGATTTCCCGGCGATCCGTGCCGAGTGGCATGAGGGCAGTGGGGATGAACCCGGTCGCCTCGACATCGACGTGGTGCTGAGCGAGGACCGGCGCATCGAGGAGAGTTTCGCCGGCAGCGGCGGCGGTGACGCCGGCTGTCGCGATGCGCTGCAGGTGTTCGAGCAGAATGTTTTTCACTTGCTGCTGGCCGCATGCTGGTACGTCACCGACGATCGCAAGATGCGCATCATGTCATGGGATATCGGGGTGCGCAGCTGGGACGTGTTCATCGGGCCGTTCACCTTGCGCGGCGTGGCGAAAGACGCGGTGACCGTCCCGGCGGATGCGCTGGCGGCGATCGAGACCACGCTGAAGCGCGAGGTGCTGACGCCCGAACTGCACTGGGTGCGACTGGTTCACCGTCATGGCGGCGATGCACGCTGCGAGGCGCTGCTCGACAACGAGCCCTGGACCGCGGGCACGCTGGCCCTCGATTCGGTGGCGTGGCCATTGAGCGAGCACGACTACAGCGCGCGCTGCTTCATGTTGCTGGACGTGCGCGACTACTGATCGATGGGTGGAAAAAAATCAGGGCGCCTCGGGCGCCCTGATTTTTGTGCAAACGACCGCAACTCAGTTCGGCAGCGCCAGATCGTCGAGCATCGCCTTGAGGAAGCGCGCGGCTTCACCGCCGGTGGCGGCGCGGTGGTCGAAGGTCAGCGACAGCGGCATGCGGCGGTGCACTTCGATGCCACCGATCACCGCGACCACGTCGTGGCTGAGCTTGCCGGCGCCGACGATCGCGACGGTCGGCGGCACCACCACCGGCGTCGCGTAGCGGCCGGCGAACATGCCGAAGTTCGACAGGCTGATGGTGTAGCCGGACAGCTCCGAGGCCGGGATCGAGCGATCCTCGACCTGCGTGCGCAGGCGCTTGATCGCGGCGCGGATGCCGGCGCCGTCGAGTACGTCCGCGTTACGCAGCGCAGGCACGAACAGGCCGTCATCGGTGTCCACCGCGATGCCGATGTCGACATGCGGATGCAGGGTGCGGGTGAGGTTCTTGCCGTCGAACCATGCGTTCAGGCCCGGCACCGTCTTGCACGCGAACACGATCGCGCGGATCAGGCGTGCGGTGATGTCCTGCTTGCCGATCCAGGCGTGCAGGTCGGCGTCGTCGACCAGGGTGGTCGGCACGACCTGGGCGTGGGCGTCGGCCATCACGCGGGCCATGTTGCGACGTACACCCTTCAACTGTTCCGGCTGGCCGCTGGCCTGCTGCGATGGCGGTGCGGTACGCACCGGCTTGCCAGCGAGCGAGGTGGCAGTGCGCGCCTGCTCTTGTGGAGCATGGCCAGGCTGCGGCAGTTCGGGGGCCAGATGGCGACCGGCCGAGGCGGGCACGCCACGCGCGGGAGCGGCACCGAGCGCGGCCGAACCGTTGGCGGCGGCTTCCTTGACGTCCTTCATGGTGACCACGCCATCGGCACCGCTCGGGCGCACGCGACTCAGATCGACCTTGAGCTTCTTCGCCAGTGCACGCACGGCGGGCACGGCCTTGACGCCGCCGATGTTGGCGGCCTGTTCGACGTGCACATGACTGCCGCTGACCATCGCGCCGACCACGGTGCCTTCGTCTTCGCGTGCCGCGGCAGTCTCTTCGACTTCGCCACCTTCATCCGAAGCGACCACCTTGTGGCTGTCGTCCGCGGCCGGGCTGCCGACACTTTTCTTCGGGCCATGCTGGTGGCCCGTATCCTGCGATTCGGCGCGCTGCTTGGCGTTCGCATCCGGCTCGAACTCGGCCAGCGCGGAACCGGTCTCGATGATGTCGCCGGGCGCGCCGTGCAGTTTGGTGACCTTGCCGGTATACGGCGAGGGCACGTCGACCACCGCCTTGGCGGTTTCCATCGAGCACAGCGGCGCGTCGAGCTTGATGCTGTCGCCCACCTTCACGTGCCACTCGACGATCGTCGCGTCGGGCAGGCCTTCGCCGAGGTCGGGGAGGTAGAACGTCTTGATATCAGCCATGGGATCGGGTCCGTTGAAGGTTAGCTGGCGGCCAGGGTGCGCTTGGCGGCGTCGACGACGCGCTCCACGCTCGGCATGTATTTCATTTCCAGGCGGAACAGCGGGATGTGCGTGTCGAAACCGGTGACGCGCTCGACCGGCGCGAGCAGGTCGTACATGCACTCCTCGGCCAGGCGCGCGGCGATCTCCGCGCCGAAGCCGGCGGTCTTCGGCGCTTCATGCACGATCACGCAGCGGCCCGTTTTTTGTACGGATTCCGCAATCGTGTCGAAGTCCAGCGGGGTCAGCGTGGCCACGTCGATCACTTCGGCGCTGATGCCCTGCGCAGCGAGTTCGTCGGCAGCTTCCAGCGCTTCCTTCACCTGCGCACCCCAGGTCACCAGGGTCACGTCGGTGCCGTCGCGAAGTACAAAGCACACGTCCAGCGGCAGCGCCTCGCCGTCGTCCGGCACCTCTTCCTTGTACTGGCGGTAGATGCGCTTCGGCTCGAAGAACATCACCGGATCCGGATCGCGGATCGCGGCAAGCAAGAGACCGTAGGCGCGTGCCGGCGAGGACGGCATCACCACGCGCAGGCCGGGAATGTTGGTAAACAGGTGCTCGTTCGCCTCGGAGTGATGCTCTGGCGCGCGGATGCCGCCACCCCACGGCGCACGGAACACCGCCGGCACGGTAAGGCGGCCGCGGGTGCGGTTGCGCATGCGTGCGGCGTGGCAGGCGATCTGCTCCATCATCGGGTAGATGAAGCCCTCGAACTGTGCCTCGGCGACCGGCTTCATGCCCTGCACGGCAAGACCGACGGTGACGCCGGCGATGGTGGTTTCGTCCAGCGGCGTGTCGAGCACGCGCAGTTCGCCGAATTTTTCCTGCAGGCCCTGGGTGGCGCGGAACACGCCGCCGTTGACGCCGACATCCTCGCCCAGCACCATGACGCTGTCGTCATGGGCCATTTCATAGGCGAGCGCCTGGGTGACGGCTTCGATGAGAGTGATTTGTGCCATGGCTCAGTGACCCTTCGATTCGAGCGAAAGAACGTAATCGCGCTGCTTGGCGAGATCGGCGGGGACTTCGGCGAAGATGTAGTCGAACATCGCCGAGACCGGCTGGGTCTTGGTCTCGAGGTAGGCATTGACCTCGTTGTCCATCCACTCGTCGCATTCGGCCTTCCAGGCTTCTTCCTTCGCGTCGTCCCACACTTTCTTGCCCACCAGCCAGTTGCGCAGGCGCTTCATCGGCTCCTTTTCCCAGCCGTCCTTCACTTCCTGTTCGCCGCGGTAGCGGCGCGCATCGTCAGCGGTGGTGTGGTCGCCAAGGCGGTAGGTGACCAGCTCCAGCACGCTGCCGCCCTTGCCGCTGCGTGCGCGCTCGAGCGCGTCCTCCATCGCCTTGCGCACCGCGATGATGTCGTTGCCGTCCACCTGGATCGAGAACAGGCCGGCGGCGATGCCTTTCTGCGCCAGCGTCGGCGCGCCGGACTGGATCTTGCGCGGCACCGAGATCGCCCACTGGTTGTTGACGATTACCGCGACCAGCGGCAGGTTCTGCGCGCCGGCGATGTTGATCGCGCCGTAGAAGTCACCCTTGGATGAGCCACCGTCGCCGATCGTGCACACCGCCACGCGCTTCTCGCCTCGGATCTTGAATGCCAATGCGGAGCCCGCGGCATGCAGGCACTGCGTGGCGATCGGCACCGACCAGGCGAAATCGTGCCGTGCCGGTTCCTTCTGGTAGTCATTGCCACGCTCGTCGCCGCCCCAGTACATGTAGACCTCGCGCGGCTGCACGCCGCGGTACAGCTGCGCGCCGTACTCGCGATAGCTTGGTGCGTAGACGTCCTCCGGCTTCATCGCGCTGCCGATGCCGACGTGCGCGGCCTCGTGGCCGAGGCAGCTGGCGTAGGTGCCGAGCTTGCCGGTGCGCTGCAGGGCGATCGACTTGGCGTCGAACACGCGCGTGGACAGCATCAGCTTGTACAGCTCGACCATGTGGCCGAGGTCCTTCGCGAACTCGGGCAGATCGTCACGGACCTGCTTGCCCTCGGCATCGAGGTATTGCAGGTATTCGATTTCAAACTTGGCGGCGATGGTCACGACTCGCTCCGGGGGTGAGGATAGATAGGGGAAGCACGGGACTCGGCATTTTACCGGGGGTTGGTGATCGCCGTATGTCCGAACAAGACCGCGCTTGATAACAGGCCGGCATGTTGCACTGCAAGGTACGCTGCAGCATTCGTGGGCGTACGGCACGACTCGCAGCAACCGCTAAAATGACCAATCTTTGCAGGACGATGAAGCCGCATGAGCGACAACCAGCGTGATATCGAGGCAGGCATCCAGACCGATCTGAATGGCCAGATGACCTACGACGGCTACCTGCATCTGGACACCCTGCTGTCGGCGCAGCAGCCGCTGAGCCAGCCACCGCATCACGACGAGATGCTGTTCATCGTGCAGCACCACGTGTCCGAGTTGTGGATGAAGCTGTTGATCCATGAGCTGAAGGCGGCGGTGGCGCATCTGCAGGTGGACGATATCGACGCCTGCTTGAAGATCCTGGCGCGGGTGAAGCAGGTGCAGCGCCAGCTGTTCGAGCAGTGGGCGGTGCTGGAGACGCTGACGCCATCGGAATATCTTGAGTTCCGCGGTGTGTTGGGACCGTCGTCCGGCTTCCAGTCGCTGCAATACCGGCAGATCGAGTTCCTGCTCGGCAACAAGAACGCCGGCATGCTGAAGGTGTTCGCGCACGATCCAGCGGCGCAGGCCGAGCTGCGTGCGACGCTGGAGGCGCCCAGCCTGTACGACGAATTCCTGCGGTACCTCGCGCGACGCGGGCATGCGGTGCCGGCCGAACTGCTGCAGCGCGACTGGACCCAGGCCTATCAGCGCAACGAAGCATTGCTGCCGGTGCTCAAGCGCATCTATGAGGGTCGTGCGGATTTCTGGCCGGAATACCACATGTGCGAGCAGCTGGTGGACGTAGAGGGGAGTTTCCAGCTGTGGCGTTTCCGCCACATGAAAACGGTAGAGCGGATCATCGGTCACCGCCGCGGCACCGGTGGTTCGTCCGGCGTGAGCTTCCTGAAGAAGGCGCTCGACCTGGAATTTTTCCCCGAATTGCTGGACGTGCGCACCGTGCTGGGCAGCTGACTTGTGCTGCGGCGCATTTGACGCCGCGCGCGAGCAGCGGTTACACCTTCCGACATGAATCATGATGCCGGGTCGCGCAGGTCGCGCCGCCCCGGGGCCACGCAGGGGAACCCATGAACCAGGCTGTCGAGACAAGCGCCGCACCGAACTATCCGCAACTGCTCGGCCATCCACGCCCTTTGTGGATGCTGTTCATGACCGAATTCTGGGAGCGCTTCGCGTTCTACAGCGTGAGCTGGGCGCTGGCGCTGTACATCGTGGCGCATTTCTACAACGGCGATGCCTCCGGCCAGGCCTGGGCCAGCAGCATCTTCGGTGCCTATACCGCGCTTATCTACGCCTCCAGCATCTTTGGCGGCTATGTGGCGGACAAGATCATTGGCTACCAGCGCTCGATCCTGCTCGGCGCGCTGGTGATGGCGATGGGCTTGTTCGTGGTGATGCTGCCGAGCCGCGAGGTTTTCCTGGTCGGCCTGGCGATGGTGATCGTCGGCAACGGGCTGTTCAAGCCGAACATCTCCACCATGGTCGGGCAGCTGTACGGACGCGATGACCCGCGTCGCGACCGCGGCTTCACCCTGTTCTACATGGGCATCAACGGTGGTGCGCTGCTGGCGCCGCTGCTGACCGGCTGGATGGCCGGCTATTTCACCGACACGCCGATGCAGCAGAACTACCGGATCGTGTTCGGCGCCGCCGGTGTCGGCATGCTGCTCAGCCTGCTGTGGTTCTGGTTCGGACGCCGCGGCCTGCAGGGTGTGGGTCGTCCCGCGCCAGAGGCTGCCGGCCGGATGCGCGTGGTGTGGGTGTTGCTGGGCATGATCGTCGCGGTACCGTTGGTGTATCTGTTGCTGGCGTTCGTCACCACCGGGTTGTCATGGATGCTGGGCGTGCTGTTCGCCGGCGTGGCGGTGATGCTGCTGGTCGAGGCGGTCAGGCACGGTCGGGTGCAGGTGGATCGCGTGGTGGCGATGCTGATCATCTTCGCCTTCAACATCCTGTTCTGGATGTTCTATTTCCAGCTCGGTACCTCGTTCAATTTCCTGGCGGAGAACCTGGTCGACCGGCAGATGTTCGGCGGCTGGACGTTCCCGGTCGGCTGGTTCCAGTCGGTGAGTCCGCTGGCGATCATCGTGCTGGCACCGATCGTCACCGTGGTCTGGAGTTTTCTGGCTACGCGCCGGAGCGAGCCGTCGATCCCGCGCAAGTTCGGCCTGGGCCTGGTCTTCAACGGGCTGGGTTTCGCGGTGCTGATGTATGCCTTGTCGCGTCTGCTCGGCGCGTCTGGGCTGATTCCGTTCTGGCCGCTGGTGCTGTGTTACGTGCTGCAGACGGTGGGCGAGCTGTGCCTGTCGCCGATCGGGCTGTCGATGGTGACCAAGCTGGCGCCGCCGCGGCTGGTCGGCCTGGCGATGGGTGGCTGGTTCCTGTCACTGGCGGTGGGCGGCAACCTGTCGGGGCTGCTGGCCGGGCATATCAGCGGCGACAGCGGCATGACCGCCACTTCGGCGTTGAGCGGCTTCACTTTCAGCTTCTGGCTGCTGGCCGGCTCCGGTGTGCTGTTGCTGCTGATCTCGCCGTTGATCAACAAGCTGATGCACGGCGTGCGCTGATCGGGCGTGGCATCGGCATGAAAAGGGCGGCCCGCGGGTCGCTCTTTTCATGAGTGCCGCAGATGTCGTTGCGGGATCGACGCGTCGTGTTGCAGCGCATTTGACGCAACGTGTGGTCAGCGGTTACATCTTCCCGCAAGAAATTGCGGGTCCGCACGTGAGATGCCGACCCATCACCGGGGAAGTCCATGAACCAGGCCACCGACACGACGCCGCGCGCTGCGCCCGATTATCCGCAGCTGCTCGGCCATCCGCGCCCGCTGTGGATGCTTTTCATGACCGAGTTCTGGGAGCGCTTCGCGTTCTACGGCATGCGCTGGGCGCTGACGCTGTACATCGTGGCGGAGTTCTTCGGTGGCGACCCCGCCGGCCAGGCCTATGCCAGCCGCACCTATGGTGCATACCTGGCACTGGTGTACGCGGCGGCGGTATTCGGCGGTTATGTGGCGGACAAGGTGCTGGGCTACCAGCGCTCGATCCTGGTCGGTGCGGTGGTGATGGCGGCCGGCCTGTTCATGATCATGTGGCCGAACCAGCAGGCGTTCCTGCTCGGCCTGTCCACGGTGATCGTGGGCAATGGCCTGTTCAAGCCCAACATCTCCTCGATGGTGGGGCGGCTGTACGGCGTGGGCGATCCGCGCCGCGATCGCGGCTTCACGCTGTTCTATATGGGCATCAACGGCGGCGCGCTGGTGGCGCCGCTGCTGACCGGCTGGCTGGCCAGCCATTTCACCAACACGCCAATGCAGCAGAACTACAAGCTGGTGTTTCTGGCGTCAGGCGTGGGCATGCTGGTGAGTCTGGTGTGGTTCCTGATCGGCCGGCACCAGCTCAAGGGTGTGGGCCGGCCGGCGCCGGAGCAGGCCAGCCGCATGCGCATGGTGTATGTGCTGGCCGGTTGCTTGGTTTCCATTCCGCTGGTCTACCTGCTGATGGCGCAGGCCGGTGCGATGGTGCTGCAGTGGCTGTTGAGCGCGCTGTTCGTGGGGCTGTCGGTGCTGCTGCTGATCGAAGGCGTGCGCGAGGGCAAGGTGCAGCGCGACCGCGTGCTGGCGATGCTGCTGATCTTTGCATTCAACGTGCTGTTCTGGATGTTCTACGAGCAGGCCGGCAGTTCGTTCAATTTCCTGGCGCAGAACATCGTGGACCGCAAGATGTTCGACGGCTGGGAGTTTCCGGTGGGCTGGTTCCAGTCGGTGGCGCCGCTGTCGATCGTGCTGCTGGCGCCGCTGGTCTCGCTGGTCTGGGGTTGGCTCGACCGGCGCCGGGCCGAGCCCTCGATTCCGCGCAAGTTCGGCCTGGGCCTGTTGTTCAACGCCCTGGCGTTCGTGGTGCTTATGGTTGCGCTGTCCCGCCTGGTCGGCGGCGACGGGATGATCCCGTTCTGGCCGCTGGTGCTGGTGTATGTGCTGCAGACCGTCGGCGAGTTGTGCCTGTCGCCGATCGGCCTGTCGATGGTGACCAAGCTGGCACCGGTGCGCTTGGTGGGCCTGGGCATGGGTGGCTGGTTCCTCTCCACCGGCATCGGCAACAACCTGTCGGGCATCTTCGCCGGGCATGTCAGTGGCGAGACCGGCATGACGGTGCAGTCGGCGCTGAGCGGCTTCACTTTCAGCTTCTGGCTGCTGGTGATTCCCGGCGCCTTGCTGTTCCTGGCCGCGCCGCTGATCAACAAGTTGATGCATGGGGTGCGTTGAAGGCGCGTCGCCCGGTTCCGGTCAGGAAAGCAGCTTGTCCAGGATGCGCGTGAGCCACGCGCGCTCCTCGGCATCGAGCCTTGCCAGCACCTCGCGCTCGCGTGCGCGAGCCATCGGCGCGACCTCGTCGTGGATGGCCCAGCCCGCTTCGGTGAGGTCGAGCACCGAACGGCGCTTGTCGTTGTCGTGCATGCCGCGGCTGACCCGGCCGGCCTCGGCCAGGCGTGCCAGCGCACGGCTCACCGCCACCTTGTCCATCGCGGTGCGTTCGGCCACCTCGCGGGCGGAAAGCCCCTCGAAGCGCGCCAGCACCGCCATCACCCGCCATTCGGTCACGCTGAGGTCGTAGCGTTGCTGGTAGTCGTCGGCGATCGCCTGGCTGATCGTGTTGGACAGGATCGACAGCCGATACGGCAGGAAATGCTCCAACTGCAGCGGCGCATGTTCGGCGGTGGCGGGTGTTGGCTTGCGCTTGACGGACACTGCGGCAGTGCTCCTTGCAAATGGTTTCATATGAAACTATAAAGGTGGATGGATCGTCCCGACGTGGCATCGCTGCGCATTGCGCGGCATTGCCCGTACCCAGCTTAGCGACAACGCATCGCAGGAGAGCGCCATGAACGTCAAGCCGAATCTTGGCATGCAGGTCACCACGTTCGAGAACCCGATGGGCATCGACGGTTTCGAATTCGTCGAGTTCGCCGCCCCGGCCGGTCGCGCCGATGAACTGCATGACCAGTTCAAGCGCATGGGCTTCACCGCCGTGCTGAAACACAAGACGCGGCCGATCACCGTATACCGGCAGAACGGCGTGAACTTCCTGGTCAACGAGGATCCGGACTCGTTCGCCGCGGACTTCGCCAAGACGCACGGCCCCAGTGCCTGCGGCTTCGCGATCCGTTTCAGGAAACCCGATGCGCAAGTGCTGCAGACCGTGCTGGAAAACGGCGGCGAAGCGATCGACCACAACGAAGCCAGCAAGGCGGTGAACGCGGCCGTGATCAAGGGCATCGGCGACTGCATGCTGTATCTGATCGACCGCTACGGCGACCTGGGCAGCATCTACGACGCCGACTACGAGGCGATCGAAGGTGCCGATCAGCACCCGAAAGGCTTCGGCCTGACCTTCATCGACCACCTGACCCACAACCTGTATTTCGGCAACATGCAGAAGTGGTCGGACTACTACGAGCGCCTGTTCAACTTCCGCGAGATCCGCTACTTCGACATCAAGGGCGCCAAGACCGGCCTCGTCTCCAAGGCGATGACCGCGCCGGACGGTGTCGTGCGCATCCCGTTGAACGAGTCGAACGATCCGAAGAGCCAGATCAACGAGTACCTCGACGCCTATCATGGCGAAGGCATCCAGCACATTGCCTGCTTCACCGACGACATCTACAGCACGGTGGAAAAAATGCGCGCCGCCGGCGTGGAGTTCCTCGACACACCGGACGCGTATTTCGAGGTGATCGACGAGCGCGTGCCCAACCATGGCGAGGACGTGGCCCGCTTGGCGAAGAACAAGATCCTGATCGACGCCGACCTGGAGACCAAGCAGCGCAAGCTGCTGCAGATCTTCACCCAGAACGCGATCGGGCCGATCTTCTTCGAGATCATCCAGCGCAAGGGCAACGAGGGTTTCGGCGAAGGCAATTTCCAGGCGCTGTTCGAGAGCATCGAACGGGATCAGATGAAGCGGGGCTTCCTGTAAGGAGCTGTCCTCATGGCAACGATCGTCAGCGACGGTTACCAATCCGGCTTCGGCAACGAATTCGCCAGCGAGGCGCTCGAGGGGGTGCTGCCTGTCGGGCAGAACTCGCCTCAGCGCGTGGCGCATGGTTTGTATGCCGAGCAACTGTCCGGCACCGCGTTCACTGCGCCGCGGCACGCGAACCGGCGCAGCTGGCTGTACCGGATCCGTCCGGCGGCGGTGCACGAGCCGTTCCAGCCGCTGGTGCATGCGACCTTCCACAACCGCTTCGACGAAGCGCCAGCCACGCCGAACCAGCTGCGCTGGGATCCACTGCCGCTGGCGGGCGCGCCGGCCGACTTTGTCGACGGCCTGGTGACCCTGGCCGGCAACGGCGGCTCGGCCGAGCAGGCCGGCGTCGGTATCCACGTCTATACGGCCAATCGATCGATGCAGGGCCGCTTCTTCTACGATGCCGACGGCGAGCTGTTGATCGTGCCGCAGCTGGGCCGCCTGCGGCTGGCCACCGAGCTGGGCGTGCTGGAGATCGAGCCGCAGGAGATCGCGGTGATTCCGCGCGGTGTACGTTTCCGCGTCGAGCTGCTCGACGATGAGGCTCGCGGCTATGTCTGCGAGAACTTCGGCGCGCTGCTGCGACTGCCGGATCTGGGCCCGATCGGTTCGAACTGTCTGGCCAATGCGCGCGACTTCCTCACTCCGCATGCAGCGTACGAAGATATCGACGGCGCCTCCGAGCTGGTCGCGAAATTCCAGGGCGCGCTGTGGTCGGCGAAGATCGATCATTCGCCACTGGATGTAGTGGCCTGGCATGGCAACTACGCGCCCTACAAGTACGACCTGCGCCGCTTCAACACGATCGGTTCGATCAGTTTCGATCACCCCGACCCATCGATCTTCACCGTGCTGACCTCGCCCAGCGACACCGCCGGTACCGCGAACGTCGATTTCGCGATCTTCCCGCCGCGCTGGCTGGTCGCGCAGCACACGTTCCGGCCACCGTGGTTCCATCGCAACGTGGCCAGCGAGTTCATGGGTTTGATCGCCGGCGTATACGACGCCAAGGCCGAGGGCTTCCTGCCTGGCGGGGCGTCGCTGCACAACTGCATGAGCGGGCACGGCCCGGATGCCGCCACGTTCGAGAAAGCCTCCAGCGCCGACCTGTCGAAAGCGGACGTGATCGGTGCCACCATGGCCTTCATGTTCGAGACGCGCAAGGTGATCCGTCCCACCCGGCAGGCGCTGGCATCGCCGCAATTGCAAACGAACTATTACGAATGCTGGCAAGGTATCGCGAAGCATTTCGATGGCGGCAGCAAGCCATGATGCGCACCGGCCTTGCCCTGGCATGTGCCGCGGTGCTGGCGGCGTGCAGCAGCCCCGATCATCCGGCCACGCCGGTGGCGGCGCCCGCGGCGGCGATCAGCTCGGCTGCCGCTCCCGCGGTGCCTGCCGCGCCCGCGCAGCCCGTCACGCTGGCGCGTTACGACGGTTACGGCGACATGCGTTTCGGCATGGACGAAACGGCGTTCGACCAGGCCTGGGGTGGCGAGCTGAAAGGTAAGCCGGAGCCGGGTTCGGCCTGCTTCTACAAGACTCCGAAATGGGTCAAGGTGCCGGCGGATTTCGCCTTCATGTTCGAGGGCGGCCGCTTCGTGCGCTACGACGTCGGCACCACGAAGGAAGTGGCGCCGGGCGGCGGCAAGGTCGGCATGAGCGAGGCGCAGATCCGCGGCCTGTACGGCGATCGTGTCGTCGAGCAGCCGCACAAGTACGTGGCTGGCGCGAAATACCTTCGCGTCGCGGCGTCGCAGGGTAAGGCCGTGCTGCTGTTCGAAACCGACGCAACGGGCAAGGCGACGCGGTGGCGCGTGGGTATGCCACCGCAGGTCGATTACGTGGAAGGTTGCGGGTGATGGATGCCGTCCTCCCTGACGGCAAAGAACAAAACCGCCATCCATGGCGGACTTTGGGTTCATGAGTGCCGTCCTCCCTGACGGCAAAGAACAAATCCGCCATCCTTGGCGGACTTTCCAGAAAAGCCTGTAGATCTGCCAATCCGGAGTCGCAATGAAACTCGCAAGTCTCAAGGAAGGCGGTCGTGACGGCACGCTGATCGTGGTCAGTCGCGACCTCTCCCGCGCGGTGAAGGCGAGCGGCATCGCGCCGACGCTGCAGGCGGCGCTGGACGACTGGTCGAACGCCGCGCCGCGACTGAATGCGCTGTCGGACGAATTGAACGAAGGCCGCGCCGCCGGCGCCTTTGCCCTGGACATGGCAGCGCTCGCTTCGCCGCTGCCGCGGGCCTACGAGTTCGTCGACGGCAGCGCCTACCTGCCGCATGTCGAGCGCGTGCGTCGCGCCCGCGGCGCCGAGGTGCCCAAGTCGTTCTATACCGACCCGCTGATGTACCAGGCGACCAGCGCCGGCTTCCTCGGCCCGCGCGATCCGGTGGTGGTGCCGAGCGAGGATTACGGCATCGATCTTGAGGCCGAAGTCATCGTGGTCACCGACGACGTGCCGATGGCCGCCACGCCCGCGCAGGCGTCCGAACACATCCAGCTGATCGGCCTGATCAACGACGTGAGCCTGCGCGGTCTGATCCCCGGCGAACTGGCCAAGGGCTTCGGCTTCCTGCAGAGCAAGCCGCGCTCGGCGCTGTCGCCGGTGCTGGTGACGCCGGACGAACTCGGTGACGCCTGGCAGGGCGACAAGCTGCACCTGCCGATGCGCACCTGGTTGAACGGTGCGTGGTTCGGCGAAGCCGAGTGCGGAGTCGACATGCAGTTCAGCTTCGCCGAGCTGGTCGCCCATGTGGCAAAGACGCGGCCGCTGACCGCCGGCACCATCGTCGGCTCCGGCACCATCGCCAACGAGGACACCGACAAGGGCGCCTCCTGCCTGGCCGAACAGCGCACGGTGGAAACGCTGCGCGACGGCAAGCCCAGCACCCCATTCATGAAATTCGGCGACCGCCTGCGCATCGACATCACCGACGCCGCCGGCGCCTCGATCTTCGGGTCGATCGAACAACAGATCGAACCGATGAAACGCTGAAACGGCGGGGCAGGTTCTGTGGGAGCGACTTCAGTCGCGATGTTCTTGCTTTGAAGCTCCAGGGCAAAAGCATCGCGACTGAAGTCGCTCCCACAAAGTGCTGTCCTTGGTGCGCCTGCGGCACGTCGCCGCGGCAGCCGCGCCAGTTGATCCTGGTCAAGGCGCGCGGCCGGCCACATCGACAGACTCCATGCATGGGTAGTCCTGTCTCCATTCCCGAGTTCGATCCCGCGCTGATCGCCCGCTACGACGTGGCCGGTCCGCGCTACACCAGCTATCCGACGGCGCCGCAATTCACTGCCGATTTCGACGAGACGGCCTTGCGCGCGGCGATCCGCACGTCCAACGAGGAGCCGATTCCCAGGCCGTTGTCGCTGTACGTGCATGTGCCGTTCTGCATGAGTCCGTGCTTCTACTGCGGCTGCAACCGTTTGATCACCCGCGACGTGGGCCAGGCCGATCGCTATCTCGTGCGGCTGTACCGCGAGATCGAACTGATCGCACCGCTGTTCGACCGTGACCGGCCGGTGCGCCAGCTCCACTTCGGTGGCGGCACCCCCAATTTTCTCGACGCCGCGCGCATGCGCGAGCTGATGGAATCGCTCGCGCGCCATTTCAGCTTCAGCCACGAGACGAGTCGCGAGTACGGCATCGAGATCGACCCGCGCTTTGCCGATGGCGACTATGTGCGCGAGCTGGGCGAGCTGGGCTTCAACCGCATCTCGGTCGGCATCCAGGATTTCGATCCAGCGGTGCAGCAGGCGGTCAACCGCATCCAGAGTTTCGAGCAGACCCGCGAGGTGATCGACGCGGCCCGTGCCGCGCACTTCCGTTCGGCCAGCGTCGACCTGATCTACGGCCTGCCGCTGCAGACGATCGACGGTTTCAGCCGCACCCTGGATCAGGTGGTGGCACTGGGGCCCGATCGCGTCGCCGTCTATGGTTACGCGCATCTGCCGGAGATGTTCAAGGCGCAGCGTCAGATCGACGCGGCCGAGTTGCCCGATGCGGCCACCCGGCTGGCGCTTTTTGGTTGCGCGCTGGAGAAGTTGAGCGCGGCCGGTTACGTCTACATCGGCATGGATCACTTTGCCCGCTCCGATGACGAGCTGGCGCGGGCCCAGCGCGCCGGCACGCTGCAGCGCAATTTCCAGGGGTATTCCACCCATGGCGATTGCGACATCGTCGGTCTCGGCGTCAGCGCGATCGGCCGCGTGGGCGACAGCTACAGCCAGAACGCGCGCGACCTGATCGGCTACTACGCGGCGCTGGACGCCGGCCGCCTGCCGGTGGCGCGTGGCCTGCAACTGGACGAGGACGACCTGATCCGGCGCGAGCTGATCGGCGAGCTGATGTGTCATGGCACGCTGGACAAGCTCGCCTTCGGCGCGCGCCACCGGCTGCTGTTCGACGAGTACTTTCTGCGCGAACGGCAGCATCTGGCGCCCTTGCTGGCCGATGGCCTGATCGAGGAGAACGCGCGCGTGCTGCGGGTGACCTCGCGGGGGCGGTTGCTGTTGCGTATCATCGCCATGTGCTTCGACGCCTATCTGGGCGATGCAGCACAGACTTCGCGATATTCGCGCGTGATGTGATCGAGCCTGATGTGATCGAGCACGATCAGATCGAGCTGACCTACGCAGCCTCAACCGGCATTCCGTCACCACCATGCAATCCAAGCACCCGGCAGGCCGCCTGCCCGATCCGCCCAGCCCGATCGCCGACGACGGCGACGGCGACGGCGACGAGGCGCGTTTCTGTGGCACCTGTGCGTTCTCCAGCGCCTGCATCGCGGCCGGCTACCACAAGCCGGAGCTGGCCGAGCTGCAATGCCTGGTGGAGCATGTCGGGCCGTTCCGCGCCGGCGAGCACATCTTCCGCACCGGCGATCCGTTCCGCGCGATCTTCGCCGTGCGCGGCGGCACCGTGAAAACCCGCATGGTCGACAAGGAAGGCCGCGAGCAGGTACTCGGCTTCTACCTGCCCGGCGAGGTGATCGGCCTCAACGCGATCTACCCGGAGCATTTCCCGTGCGATGCGGTGGCGCTGGACCACGTTCTTCTGCCGCTTCTCGTTCCCGGCAATGAGTGCGCTGGCCTCGCGCATCCCGGCCGTGCAGCAGCACCTGTTCCGCATGCTCAGCAAGGAGCTGGGCACCGCCAGCCTGCTGGCCGGTGATCACAGTGCCGACGAACGGGTCGCCGCGTTCCTGATGGACCTGGCCAGCCGCTACGCCGCGCGGGGCTTTTCCGCCACCCGTTTCCACCTCAGCATGTCGCGCGGCGACATCGCCAACTACCTGCGCCTGGCCGCCGAAACGGTCAGCCGCGTGCTCAGCCGTTTTCGTGCGCAGAAGCTGATCCAGATCGAAGGACGCGAGTTGCAGGTCATGGATCCCAAGGGTCTGCGCGCGATCGGTCAGGCCCTGTTGCCGGAATGAGTCGTTGCACGATGGCTTGAGCCGGCGGCGAAAACCGGCGCTAGTGCTGCATTAACACCGGGATATCCGCTTCTTCCAGCACTCGCCGGGTAGCGCCGCCAAAAACACGCTCGCGCATCGGCGATTGACCGTAGGCGCCCATCACCAGCAGGTCGATCTGCGCATTGCGCGCCTCCTTCAAAAGGATATCGCCGGCGAGGTCGGACGAGGCACGGATGTATTGCGGCTTGGCGGTGATGTGGTGGCGTAGCAGGTAGACGAACGGATCGAAGTGCGGCAAGCATCCGTCGGCATCGCGCGAGCCGCGCACGTCGCCATCGATCAGCGTCACATGTTTGGCCATCCTGAGAAATGGCAGGGCGGCGTGGATCGCGCGGATCGATTCAAGGCTGCCGTTGCAGCCGATCACGACGCGCTCGAAGCTGATTTCCCGGCTCCATCGCGGCGGCAGGATCAGGCATGGTAGCTGGCAACCAAGGACCGCCTCGCCGAGGGCGTCGAGCAGCCCGGATGCCGCCACCATGTCCCGTTCGATCACCGCCAGGTCATGCCAGGCGCCTAGATGCCGCAGGGTCCGGGCCACGCCCGTGCTGCTGACTGCCCAAGCCGCCTCGTGCACGCCGGATTTTTGCGCGAACGCGCCGAACGCGGCGTGCGCATCGGCGTCGCCGGTGTGCGGTTCGATCAGCGGGCTCAGCACAGTAGGCTTGGCGTCGGCGCCGCGCAGCATGCGCGTCGAAGGGTCCACGAAACAGCCGGTCAAGTTGCTGCCCCAGCGTGCGGCGAGCGATACGCCCGCTACCGCAGCAGGACTCCATGGGCTGGACGAGGTCACCAGCGCCAGAACGTCGCCGGGGACCGAGGGCGCAACCGGATCGGCGGCGGTATCGATGCGGGCGGTTTCGGATCTTTCCGTATGCATGGGCGGTATCCGGGCGGGAAGGGTGGCGATCAGAGATCCAGCGTGTGGACGACCTGGCTCGAATCGCCGGGGTCGAGCCGGCGACGAAAACCCAGGTAGCTGGCGAGGTCGCGCATCGCCTCGTTGTCGGCAGCATCGAGCGAGAGCATCTGCTTGAAGCCGTTCCTGCGGGCGAGATCGATCAGGTGCCGCATCAGCAACGCGCCGAGACCGCGATTGCGCCAGTCGTCGGCCACGGTCACCGCGCATTCGCAATGACCCTGGTCGTCGGTGGCGCTGTAGCGGCTCACTCCGACTTCGCGCAGCTTGCCGTTGTCGTGGGCCAGCGCGACGAATGCCATCCGCTGATCGTAGTCGACATCCATCAACTGGTTGATCAGTTCCGGGCTGGCCTCCTTGAATCCGCCCAGAAAGCGGAACCGGCGCGAATCGGGCGATAGCCGGCGGATGAAGTCTTCCTCGCGCTCGCGATCCTCT
>DHXA01000157.1:18357-23307 GCA_002413455.1 Rhodanobacter sp. UBA5168
CCCGCAGCGGGCGAATCAGTACGCGGGTACCGTCGTTGAGCGATTCGATCCAGTGTGTGCCGCCCAGCGACTCGAAGTGGCGGGCGGAGGCGTCTTCGACGCCGGCCTGAAGATGAAGGGTATTGGACATGGCAGTGTTCCGGATGTGGTGATTGTGCGGCTCCGATGCCCGGCTGGCGGACATGGCGACTAGGCTCCCTGCATGGTTTATTTGTACGCCGCTGCCAGCCGCCGGCAGTTGACCTTCGTCAATTGGCCGCCGTATCGCGCCGCAGGGTGCGGCACGATGTGCGGGCGAAAGAGACGGATGGCGGCGAGTGGCGCGAAGGGGGCTCAGCCGGTGCCTTTCTGGTTCGATGCGGCGGCGCTGCGGCAAAGGCCGGCCAGCAGGTCGGGGCGCAGGATGCGCACGGCTTTGCGATTGACTTCGAGCACGCCCATTTCCTCCATGCGCGAAAACAACCGGCTCACCGTCTCGACCACCAGGCCAAGATAGTTGGCGATGTCGTAGCGCGACATCGACAGGTTGAGCGAAGTGCTGTCGCGCTGCAGGCGCTGGTAACGGTCGGCCAGGCTCCGCAGGAAGGTGGCCAGCTGCTCCTGCGCCTGCTGCCTGCCCATCATCATCAGGTGCCGGTGTTCTTCCACCACTTCACGGCTGATCACCCGCATCAGTTGCCGATGCAGCGCGGGCACCTCGCTGGTGACCTGCTGCAACTGGGCATAGGGCAGCTCGCAGATGCTGGAGCGCTCGAGTGCCTCGGCCTGGCTGACGTGCTGGTTCGATGCCAGCGCGTCGAAGCCGATGATCTCGCCGGGCAGGTGGAACGCGAGTATCTGCACATCGCCTGCCTCGTTCTGCACGTAGGTCTTCAGCGAACCGGAACGCACCACGTAGAGCGCATCGAACTTGTCGCCATCGCGGTACAGCACGGCGCCGCGATCCAGCGTGCGCTTGTCCTTCACCGTGGCATCCAGCCGGTTCAGGTCGTCGCCCCCGATCCCGGCTGGCAGGCACAGCTCCTGCAGCGCACAGGAACCGCAACTGCGACGCAGCTGGTTGAGGTCGAGCACTGTGGCGGTGGGGTCCATTGACGCCTCGCGGGGGTGGAAACCGCTGGCGAGGCGGCTCTCCGTCGTGCGACGTTAGCACGGGGGGTGCGCTCCCATGTGACGGGACGCCCGATGTGGCGAGACGCGCCAGACATTGCCCGATCGGCATGCATGCAGCGGTCAGTCGATCTTGATCGGCTCGTGCAGGCCCGGCAGCTGGCAGGTCACGCCGCGGCCGGTCAGGCAGTCGCGCATCGCCTGCATGCCGCGTTCGTACTCGCCGTGCACCAGCAGTACCTTGCGCCGGGGTGCATCGCCCAGCCAGGTCAGCAACGCCGGTTGATCGGCATGTGCGGAGAAGCCGTTGATCGTCCACACCTGCGCGCGTACCGCAATGTCCTCGTTGAAGATGCGCACCGTGGCCGCGCCGTCGACGATCCGGCGCGCCAGCGTGCCCTGCGCCGCATAGCCGACGAACACCACGCTGCTGCGCTCGCGCCACAGGTTGTGCTTCAGGTGATGGCGCACGCGGCCGCCGTTGCACATGCCGGAGCCGGCGAGGATCACCGCGCCGTCCTCGATGCTGTTGATCGCCATCGACTCGCTGGTGTCGCGGGTGAAGTGCAGGCCGGGCATGGCGAACGGATCGCCGTGCTGCAGTTCGGCGAGAAAGCCGTCGTCGAAGCATTCCGGGTGGTGGCGGAAGATCTCGGTGGCGGAGATCGCCATCGGCGAATCCAGGAACACCCGCACGTGCGCGGGGATCGCGCCGTCGCGGATGCCGCGATGCAGGTAGTAGAGGATTTCCTGCGTACGCTCCAGCGCGAAAGTGGGGATCACCACGTTGCCACGACGCGTCAGCGTGTCGCGTATCGCCTGATACATCTCCTCGATGGAGTCCGGCACGGAGCGATGCGGGCGGTCGCCGTAGGTGGTTTCCATCACCACATAGTCGGCGGCCGGCGCAGGCACCGGGTCGCGCAGGATCGGCCGGCCCGGGTTGCCCAGGTCACCGGAGAACAGCAGGCTGCGGCGCAGCGTGCCGTCGTCGACCTCAAGCAGGATCGAGGCCGAGCCGAGGATATGGCCGGCGTCGAGGAAACGTGCGGTGATGCCGTCGGCGACGCGCACGGTTTCGTTGTAGCCGACATCCGGGCCGAAGAAATCCAGTGCGTGCAGGGCGTCCTCCAGCGTGTACAGCGGGGACGTTACCGCCTCGCCGCGGCGGTTGCTGCGCTGTGCCCGGCGCGCGTCCTCCTCCTGAAGGCCGGCGGCATCGAGCATCACCACGCGGGCCAGCTCGCGGGTGGCGGCGGTGGTGAGGATGCGGCCACGGAAGCCCTGGCGCACCAGCAACGGAATCCGCCCGCAGTGATCCAGGTGCGCGTGGGTCAGCAGCAGCACGTCGATGCTGGCCGGGTCGAAGCCGAACGGTTCGGCGTTGCCGCGCTCCACCTCCGAACCACCCTGGAACATGCCGCAGTCGATCAGCACCCTTCGCTCGTTGCAGATGATCAGGTGGCAGGAACCGGTGACCTGCTTGGCGGCGCCGTGGCAACTGTAGATGATCATGTTCTTTTAGCCTGTGGTTGCAGACGTTCGATCAGTCTAGGTCAGGACTGTGGCAGGGTGGCGCAGGAGGCGGGTTGATCGGCGTCAACGGGAACGTCGCCGCCGATCGGCGGCGTGCCGTTTCGTTGCGGGCCATTGTCCTGCCGCGAATTGACAGTTGCGGGCTTACCCGCCAGCGTGGTGACTATGATTGAAGTGCCGTTCCACCAGGATTCGCAGGTCGTTCGGGGCTTCATCCGCTTTTCGCGCACCATCGCCGTGCTGATGATCGCGGTTGCATCGATCGTGCTGGTGGCCTGGTGGGACGCCCGATTGCTGACCGCGGTGGTGCCGGGGCAGCGTTCCATGAAGGTCAATGCGGCGATCGGCTTCGCCCTGTCCGGCGGTGCGTTGCTGTTCAGTCATGGTTCCGGGCGGCGATCGCGCCTCGCTACCTGGCTGTCGCTGGCCGTGATGGCCATCGGCCTGGCCACGCTCGCGGAGTATGTCTGGTCATTGGATATCGGCATCGACCACTGGTTGGATGATCCGCTCGCGCGACGGTCGGATCCATTGTCCGGGCGCATGGCCGAGCTGATTGCCGCGGCATTCGTGCTGCTCGGTGGCCTGGGTGTCCTGGTATCCGCGCGGCGCTGGCTGTATGTGCGCGAAGGACTCGCGGTCATCTTGCTGGCCATCGCGATGACCGGCCTGGCCTCGTACGGCTTGGCGCTGGCGGGCAGGGACAGCGGGCCGTTCAATCGGGTGCCGATCTGCACGACGCTCCTGCTGCTGCTGGCGACGCTGGGCTGGATATCCTCCACTCCCACCATCGGCCTCACCCGGGTGACCACCGCCGACACGCTGGGGGGCGCGTTTGCGCGCCGTCTGCTGCTGCCGGCGTTGTTGCTGCCGGTGGCGGTTGCCTTTGTCTTCGAGGTGTTGCAGTCCTGGCTGGGCTGGTCGGAAGCGTTGGCTTTTTCATTCGTGGCCTTGTCCAGCGGCGGCGCAGTGGCCTGGCTCGTGTGGTGGGTGGCGAACCTGCTCGACAAGCTGGAGCGCCAGCGCCGCGAAACCCTGCTGTTGCGCAACGTCGCAGACACCGACACCTTGACCGGACTGACCAACCGGCGCGCGTTCGACGATGCACTGGCCAACCTGCTGCGCGGGCAACGCGAGCACGACGCCATGTTCTCGCTGCTGATGCTCGACCTGGACAGGTTCAAGGTCTACAACGACGATTTCGGGCACCTCGCCGGCGACGAGGTATTGCGCATCACCGGGCACCTTCTGGGGGCCGCGCTGCGCCCGTCGGATCTGGCTGCGCGCTACGGCGGCGAAGAATTCGCATTGCTGCTGCCCGATACCGATGTGACCCGGGCTGCCGAGGTGGCAGCGCGCATCCTCGATGCGTTCCGCGGTTTTGCGTGGCCGCAGCGCGCGGTCACCATCAGCATCGGCGTGGCGCAATCCGCCACCAACGACGCCGCCACGGATCTGATCCGTCGCGCCGACGCTGCCTTGTATGACGCCAAACACGCGGGGCGAAACCAGGCGGTTGCCGCGACGGTCGGCCCGCTGAATGCCTCAACCTGACGCCGTGCGCCAGGTCCCGACACGCTGTGCGACATGGCGCCAGCCTTCCAGCCAGGCGACGGTGACCATCAGCATGGCGGCGGCCCAGCCCCATGCGACGGCATCGGGTAACGCCAGCGCCATCACGCCGCGCAGGAACGGTACGCCGATCACCGCGGCCAGCATCACCGCGACGCCACCGAACATGCGCGGCAGCCATGGGTTGGCCATGCGCGCCAGCAGCGAGCGCGACAGGCCGCGGTTGGCCAGGATCAGCAGGAACAGACCGATCACCAGCGCGACGAACGTGGCGGTGCGGGCGTGTGTGGCGATCATGCCCTGACCGAGCATACCGCCGTAGCCGCACAGCAGGAGCAAGGCCAGACCCATGCCCTGGATCATGCCGAACTCGAGATTGGCGCGGGCGAACGGCGACGAGGCGCGTGCGCGCGGCGGCCGGCTCATGATGCCGGCGGATTCGGGTTCCGCCTCGAACACGATCGAACAGGCCGGATCGATCACCAGCTCCAGCAGCACGATGTGCACCGGCATCAGCAGCACCGGCCAGTGCAGCAGGGCCGGCACCAGTGCCAGCGCGATGATCGGCACATGCACGGCGAACACGAAGCGGGTGGCCTTGGTGATGTTGTCGTAGATCCGCCGACCCTGGCGAATCGCCGCCACGATGCTGGCGAAGCTGTCGTCCAGCAGCACCAGGGCGGCCGCCTCGCGCGCCACGTCGGTGCCGCGTTCGCCCATGGCGATGCCGAC
>DHXA01000157.1:23457-25466 GCA_002413455.1 Rhodanobacter sp. UBA5168
AGCAACTGCACCAGCCGCAGCTTTTGCTCGGGCTTCAATCGCGCGCACAGGTCGACCTGATGCAGGCGCAGGCGCAAGGCGTCGTCGTCGAGGGCGTCGATCTGCGGGCCGGTGATCACTTCGGCGCGTTCGCTCAGCCCGACTTGGCGGGCGATCGCGCGCGCGGTGACCGGGTGGTCGCCGGTCAGCATGATGATGCGCACCCCTGCACTGCGGCATTCGGCGATCGCGGCGGGCACTTCCGGGCGTGGCGGATCGATGAACCCCACCAGGCCCAGGAAGCGGAACGTGAAGTCGTGCTGGCTCTGCGGCCATGCGCTGCCCTGCCACTCGCCGCGGGCCACGCCCAGCACGCGCAGGCCACGTGCGGCCATCGCCTCCACCCGGCCGAGGATCGCCGCCGCCTCGGCGGCGGCCAGGTGACACAGGTCGATCACCGCCTCGGGCGCACCCTTGGTCGCCAGCAGGTGTTGCGCGCGCGCCTCGCCGCGGAACACGCGGGTCATCGCGAGGATGTCGGGTGACAGGCCGTACTCGATTTCCGGCGACCACTCGGCGTGCACGTGCTCGGTGTCGGTGAGCCAGCGCAGCCCGAAGTGGCTGATCGCCTTTTCCATCGGATCGAATGGATCGGCCGGCGTCGCCAGCATGGCGAACTCGATCAGCTCGTGGAACGGCTCGGGCAACTCGGTTGCGCCGGCGTCGCAAAAGGTGGCATCGAGCAGATCCAGTTCGGCCACCTGCATGCGGTTCTGCGTCAGCGTGCCGGTCTTGTCCACGGCCAGTACCGAGATCGCGCCGAGCGTCTCCACCGCCGGCACGCGCCGGGTCAGCACCTTGTGCTTCGAGATCCGCCAGGCGCCCAGGGCCAGGAACACCGTCAGCACGACCGGGATCTCTTCCGGCAGGATCGCCATGGTCAGCGCGACGCCCGACAACACGCTTTCGATGAAGGTGTGTCCGTCCCACAACCAGCTGAGCAGGCAGTAGGCGATGGCCAGCAGCAGGCCGACCATGGCCAGGTTGCGAACCAGCCGGCGAGACGCCTGCTGCAGGCGGGATACCGGCTCGATGGTCGTGGCCAGCGCCTGGCCGATGCGTCCCACCGCGGTGGCGGTGGCGATGGCATGTACCTCGGAAACGCCCACGCCGCGGGTCACCACGGTGCTGGCGAACAGCTGGCCACGTGCATCGCCCGGCAACTTGGCGAGCGGTACCGACTCGCCGGTCAGCAGCGATTCGTCGACGTCCAGATGGCCTTCGCGCAATACGGCGTCGGCAGCGATGCGGTCGCCCTCGTGCAGCACCAGCACGTCGCCGCATACCACCTCGCGTCCGGGGATGCGGATTTCCTGCCCCGCGCGGATCACCAGCGCGCGCGGTGCCGACAATTCGCGCAGCGACTCCAGCGCCCGTTGCGTCTTGCGCTCCTGCACCAGGGTGATGCCGATGATCACGAACACCGACGCGAGCAGAAAGATCGCCTCGGCGCGGTCGCCCAGCATCAGATACAGGCTGCCAGCCACCAGCAGCATCAGGAACATCGGCTCGATGAGCACGCTGACGGCGATCGCCAGGATCGGCTTGGGCGTGCTGCCCGGCAGCAGGTTGGGACCCTGCGCGGCCAGCCGCCGCGCCGCTTCGGCCGGATCCAGCCCGGTCAGGCTGGCGGGTTGGGGCGGTTTCACGGTGCCCATGCGATCTCCCGGCGTGCGCTGTCGCCGTCCACGGAAAGTGGCCGGCGAGGGCTCACCCGGCCGCGGCCCGGTGTGGCGTATTGACCGCCGCTACCGTGTCCGTCAACGACAGACCAGCACCGGCACATCGGCCAGCAGCAGTGTCTTCTGCGTCACGCTGCCCAGCAACAGCTTCTCGATGCCGCGCCAGCCATGCGTGGCCATCACGATCACGTCGCAGTGGTATTTCGAGACAGCGGCGGCAATCGCGCATTCGGGGCGGCTGTCGATCTCGTGACTACCCACGCAGGGAACTCCGGCGGCCTCGGCGCG
>DHXA01000157.1:25711-29165 GCA_002413455.1 Rhodanobacter sp. UBA5168
TTGGCCTGGGCGATCGCCGCGAAATACGTGACCGCCGGAAACGGCGGCAGCACGTGCAGCGCATGGATACGGGCACCCAGCGCAGCCGCCAGCGCGATGCCGGTATCGACCGCTCGCGTGGATAACTCGGACCCGTCTACGGGTAGCAGGATGTGCTTGAACATGAATGACTCCTTTGAACACGCCGCAACCGCCGATTGTCCCTGACACCGGGCGGCCGAGGCTCAACGGCAAACCAGCACGGGGATCTCGCTTTCCAGCAGCACCTTGTGTACCTCGCTGCCCAGCAGCAGCCGGGTGACGCCACGCCAGCCGTGCGATGCCATCACCACCAGATCGCAATGCTGCTCGCCCGCGGCACGGATGATCGCCTCGTGTGGGCGATCGTCGAATACGTAATCGGTGGAGCATGCCACTCCGGCCGTCTCGGCCATGCTTTGCACCTCGGCGACGTATTGCTGGGCGCGCACGGTGGCGTCCCGGGTGTAGGTGATTTCGGTGGCCGCCAGCATCTCGGCCATGTAGGAAATGGTGTGGTACGGCGCCACCACGTGCAGCGCGTAGACGCGTGCACCGCAAGTCCTGGCCAGCTCGATGCCGAGCTTTACCGCACGCAGCGACAGATCCGAACCGTCGGTAGGCAGAAGAATGTGCTTGAACATGGCTGAGTCCTCGTCGGGGGCTGCTTCAGCGGCAGGTGTAGCCGCCATCGATGACCAGCTCGCTGCCGGTCATGAATTTCGCCTCGTCGGAGGCGAGGTAGACCACGCCCCAGGCGATGTCGTCCGGCTCGCCCATGTGGCCGAGCGGGTGCAGTGCGCCGACTTCGCGCCGGTGCTGCTGCGCGTCGCCGCCCATCGTGGCCAGGTGCTGTTCCACCAGCGGCGTCCAGATGAAACCGGGGTGGATCGAGTTGACCCGGATGCGGTCGGCCGCATAGATCAACGCGTCGGTCTTGCTCATCAGCCGCACCGCGCCCTTGGACGCATGGTAGGGCGGCAGGTCGGGCGCGCCGACCAGGCCGTAGATCGACGACAGGTTGATGATGCTGCCGCCACCAGCCGCCCGCAGCGGCGCGATCGCATGCTTGGTGCAGAAGAACACGCCCTTCACGTTGACCGCCTGCACCCGGTCCCACTCGGCTTCGGTGAGCTCGTGCGTGGGTTTGTTCGCACCGGCGATGCCGGCGTTGTTGACCAGGACGTCCAGACGTCCAAACGCCGCCACCGCGCCGGCGATCGCCGCCGCCACCTCGGCCTCCACCGATACGTCGGCGTGGAAGTAGCGGGCGTTCTCGCCGAACTGCTCGGCCAGCTTTCGCCCGGTGTCGTCATGCAGGTCCACGATGGCCACTCGTGCGCCAGCCTCGATCATGCGAACGACGCAGGCGGCGCCGATGCCCACCGCGCCACCTGTCACCAATGCCACTTTGCCGCTCAGCCTGCCCATGATCATGTCTCCGTGATATGGAGCGCAGCGTGGGCGGTCCGGCGCGGTCCGGTGTTGATCGGGATCAATTGAATGCCACGCTGCGCTTGCAGGCGTGGCGGCTGACGCAGGTCATGGCCACCGTTCCCGCCAACCTGCCATCCTGACGAATCCTTCTTGTTCGAGCTGGCTCATCATGGCTGAATCGCCTGCTTCCACCGTCAAGCCGGCAACGTTCGCCGAACTGCCGGCCCTGCTCGCCTCGGCGCCGCACCGGCTGCTGTTTCTGGCCGGCTCCGTTGCGGTGCTGCTGAGCATGGCGTGGTGGGCGGTGGAGTTGACCTGGATGCGGTTCGGGCTGGGTAGCTGGCCGCAGCCGTCGATCCCGCCGGCGTACGCGCACGGCATGCTGATCCAGTACGGCATGTTTCCGCTCTTCATGTTCGGTTTCCTGCTGACGGTGTTTCCGCGCTGGTTGAACCAGCCTTCGCTGCCGCGTTCGCGTTATGTGCCGGTGGCCGGCCTGGTGTTCGGCGGCTATGTGCTGGCCAACGTGGGCTTGCTGGATCTGCCGTGGCTGCTCAGGCTGGGCTTCGTGATGATGCTGGCCGGTTACCTCGCCGGCCTGGTCACGCTGGCGTCGGTGCTGCGCGCGTCGCGCGATCGCAACGACCACGCGCGCTCGTGCGTGCTTGGCATGGCGCTGGGTACGCTGGGCCTGATCGCGTTCCTGGCCTACCTGTTCGGCGCTGCGGACGAGTGCGCGCAACTGGCCGTGCGGCTGGGTACCTTCGGCCTGCTGTTGCCGATCTTTTTCTCGGTGACGCACCGGATGCTGCCGTTCTTCAGCGGCAACGTAGCGAAGGGCTACGTCGTGCGCCGTCCGCGCTGGAGCCTGCCGGTGGTGTGGGTGTTGCTGCTGGCGCACCTGCTGCTGGACTGGCGCGGCGCGCCGGACTGGCTGTGGCTGGCCGACATTCCGCTGGCGCTGGTGTTCGCCTGGCACGCACTGGCCTGGCAGCCGTGGAAGGCGATGCGGCCGGGCGTGCTGGCCGTGTTGCATCTGTCGTTTGCGTGGCTGCCGGTGGCGTTCGCGCTGTATGCCGTGCAGGACGTGATCTACGCCCGCAGCGGCCAGATGCTGTTCTTCCGCGCGCCGCTGCATGCGCTGGCGATCGGTTACCTCGGCTCGATGCTGGTGGCGATGGTGACGCGCGTGACCCAGGGCCATTCGGGCCGGCCGATGCAGATGGGTGCGGTGCCGTGGGTGTGCTTCGCGCTGCTGCAGTTGGTGGTGCTGGTGCGCATCCGCGCCGAGTTCGGCGGCGACGTCTACCTGTGGCTGGTGATCGCTGCGTACGGCTGGCTGCTGGCGTTCCTGCCGTGGGTGCTGCGCTCGGCATGGATCTACCTGACCCCGCGGGTGGACGGCCAGCCGGGCTGAAGCGGGCGAGCCAAGGGCTGTGGCAGGGTGACGCATCGACGCGCTGAGTCGCTTCCGGCTGATCCAGATCGAACCGGCCATACCGGGTTCTCATAGGCTGGCAGCCGAACCCAGGGAGAACGTTCATGACACGTCTGCACCTTTACCTCGCTGCCGCCGCGATGCTTGCGTTGGCAGCATGTTCCGGCAAGCCATCCGGTCCGGCCGCGACTGCCGGCACACCGACCGCCAGCGCGTCCGTCGCTTCCGAGCGCGGCGATTTCGGTCCGCCGCAGGGCGAGCCGATCCACGCCGTGCTGACCAGCCCGCCGCACGTGCCGCCACCGGTCCATCGCAACTACCCGGCCAAGGTCATCGTGGAGCTGGAGGTGATCGAGAAGGAAATGCCGATCTCCGAAGGCGTGAGCTACACGTTCTGGACCTTCGGCGGCACCGTGCCGGGCAGCTTCATCCGCGTGCGCCAGGGCGACACGGTGGAGTTCCACCTGAAGAACAACCCCGATGACAAGATGCCGCACAACATCGATCTGCACGGCGTGACCGGGCCGGGTGGCGGTGCGGCCTCCAGCTTCACCGCGCCGG
>DHXA01000157.1:29397-31740 GCA_002413455.1 Rhodanobacter sp. UBA5168
CACCGCGCCGGTCGGCATGCACATCGCCAACGGCATGTACGGACTGATCCTGGTCGAACCACCGGAGGGTCTGAGCCCGGTCGATCACGAGTACTACGTGATGCAGGGCGACTTCTACACCACCGGCAAGTATCGCGAGAAGGGCCACCAGCCGTTCGACATGGAGAAGGCGATCGACGAGCGTCCGACCTATGTGCTGTTCAACGGCAAGGAAGGCTCGATCACCGGCGACAATGCGCTGACCGCCAAGACCAACCAGAACGTACGCCTGTTCGTCGGCAACGGCGGCCCGAACCTGGTCTCCAGCTTCCACGTGATCGGCGCGATCTTCGACAAGGTGCAGCCCGAGGGCGGCACGGTGGCGCAGCACAACGTGCAGACCACGCTGATCCCGTCCGGCGGTGCCGCGATCGTGGAGTTCCACACCGATGTGCCGGGCAGCTACGTGCTGGTCGACCATTCGATCTTCCGCGCCTTCAACAAGGGCGCGCTGGGCATCCTGAAAGTGGACGGCCCGGAGAACAAGTCGGTCTACTCGGGCAAGGAAGTGGACTCGGTTTTCTTCGGCATGCTCAAGCGCGAACGCATCCACCGACAGCGCTACTTGACCCTGGCCGATGCTCGGTCAGCGGTTTTTGATTACATCGAACGCTTCCACAATCCCCAAATGCAACGCAGAATCGAAGCTCGGGATCAGGCCTTCACGGCCTTAACTCAACTGTCCGCGAAAACGAGGTAGAACCCTTGTCTCGCTACCCCGCTCGCAGGGTGGCCGGATGCGATGTGCCGACTGAGGCGCTGCAGCGGCGTACTGCGACGCGGCTCCCACGCGGCGGCCCTATGTCGCGCCACCGTCACGAGGAAGGTTGACTCTCGTCAAGACGCGTGCAGACTCGATTGTGCACACTGCCCCTTCCTGACCTGGCGAGCTCTCCATGACACGTCCTTCCTCGTTCGATTACGAACAACTGCTGGCCTGCGGCCACGGCGAACTGTTCGGTGACGGCAACGCGCGGCTGCCGTCACCGCCGATGCTGATGTTCGATCGCATCACGCAAATTGCCAGCGAGGGCGGCGCCTATGGCAAGGGATTGATCCATGCCGAACTGGACATCCATCCGGAGCTGTGGTTTTTCGGCTGTCATTTCATCGGCGACCCGGTGATGCCCGGCTGCCTCGGACTCGACGCGATGTGGCAGCTCAGCGGGTTCTTCCTGCCCTGGCTGGGTGAACCTGGCCGCGGTCGCGCGCTGGGCGTGGGCCAGGTGAAATTTTCCGGACAGGTCATGCCGACGGCGAAGCTGGTGCGCTACGAGATCGACATCCGCCGCGTGATGCGCGGCAAGTTGCGACTGGTGATCGCCGACGGCAAGACCTTCGTCGACGACCGCCTGATCTACGAGGCCAGCGACATGCGCGTGGGCCTGTTCCAGTCCACCGAGGGCTTTTGAGATGCGCCGCGTCGTGGTGACCGGCATGGGCATCGTGTCGTGCCTGGGCAACGAGCCGGCGACGGTGTCGCATGCACTGCGCGAGAGCCTCAGCGGCATCCGCGCGATGCCGGGTTACGCCGAACTGGGCCTGCGCAGCCAGGTCGCCGGCGTGCCGGACATCGATCTGGATACCGAGATCGACCGCAAGCTGCGCCGTTTCATGGGTGACGCCGCTGCCTATGCCTATGTGGCGATGCGTTCGGCGATCGCCGATGCCGGGCTTGTCATCGAGCAGATTCACCACCCGCGCACCGGCGTGATCGCCGGCTCCGGCGGCGGCTCGCCGCGCTGGCAGATCGAGGCCGGCGACCTGCTGCGCCACAAGGGCGTGCGCAAGGTCGGCCCGTTCATGGTGCCGCGCACGATGTGTTCCACCGTGTCGGCCACCCTGGCCACCGCATTCGGCATCCTCGGCCTGAGCTATTCGATTGCGGCGGCCTGCGCCACCTCGGGGCATTGCATCGGTGCCGCGGCCGACCTGATCCGGCACGGCGCACAGGACGTGATGTTCGCCGGTGGCGGCGAAGAAGAGCACTGGGGCATGACCGCGCAGTTCGATGCGATGGGGGCGCTGTCCACCGGCAGCAACGACACGCCGCAATGCGCGTCCCGCCCGTATGACGTCGCGCGCGACGGTTTCGTCATCGCCGGTGGCGGCGGCATGCTGGTGCTGGAGGAGTACGAGCATGCCAGGGCGCGCGGTGCCCACATCCATGCCGAGCTGGTCGGCTACGGCGTCACCTCCGATGGTGCCGACATGGTGGCGCCGTCCGGGGAAGGCGCGGTGCGCTGCATGCAGATGGCGCTGGCCAACGTGGGCACGCCGGTCGACTACCTCAATACCCATGGC
>DHXA01000221.1:0-19264 GCA_002413455.1 Rhodanobacter sp. UBA5168
ACGACATCTACTCGATCGAGGATCTCGCGCAACTGATCCACGATCTCAAGGAAGTGAACCCGACCGCGCTGATCTCGGTGAAGCTGGTCGCGCATGCCGGCGTGGGCACGGTGGCTGCCGGCGTGGTCAAGGCCGGTGCCGACCTGATCACCATCTCCGGCCACGACGGCGGCACCGGCGCCAGCCCGCTCACTTCGATCAAGTACGCCGGCACGCCGTGGGAACTGGGCGTGGCCGAGGCGCAGCAGACGCTGCGCCGAAACGGCTTGCGCGGCCGCGTGCGGTTGCAGACCGACGGCGGCCTGAAGACCGGCCTCGACGTGATCAAGGCGGCGATGCTCGGTGCCGAGAGTTTCGGTTTCGGCACCGGGCCGATGGTGGCGCTGGGCTGCAAGTATCTGCGCATCTGCCACCTCAACAACTGCGCCACCGGCATCGCCACGCAGAACGAGACGCTGCGCAAGGATCACTTCATCGGCTTGCCGGAGATGGTGATGAACTACTTCCGCTTCGTCGCCGAGGACGTGCGCGAACATCTGGCGAAACTCGGCGTGCGCAGCCTGAGCGAGCTGGTCGGTCGCAGCGACCTGCTGAGCCAGGCCGAAGGCAGCACCCCCGTACAGAAGCGGCTCGACCTGTCGCGGCTGATCGCCGGCGACGGTCTGAATGCTGACGTGGATAGTGCCTGCACGCTGCCGCGCAATCCGATGCGCGACGAAGCGGCGCTGGCCACGCGCATCGCCCACGATGCCGCACCGCTGGTGGAGCTGGGCAGCGGCGGCACCTTCCGTTATGCGATCGCCAACACCGATCGTGCGATCGGCGCGCGTCTGTCCGGCGACGTGGCGCGGCGCTGGGGCGACCACGGCATGATCGAGCCGATCACCCTGCAACTGGAAGGCAGCGCCGGGCAAAGTCTGGGCGCGTGGAACGCCGGTGGCGTGCAGATCGAACTCACCGGCGAGGCGAACGACGGTGTCGGCAAGGGCATGGCCGGCGGCCGCATCCTGGTGCGGCCGTCGCCCGAGTCGCCGTTCGCCAGCCAGGACGCGTCGATCCTCGGCAATACCTGTTTGTATGGCGCCACCGGCGGCGAGCTGTTTGCCGCGGGTCGCGCGGGCGAGCGCTTCGGCGTGCGCAACTCGGGCGCGCTGGCGGTGATCGAGGGCGCGGGCGATCACTGCTGCGAGTACATGACTGGCGGTGTGGTCGCCGTGCTCGGTTCGTGCGGCCTGAATTTCGGTGCTGGCATGACCGGTGGCTTCGCCTACGTGCTCGACCTCGAGCGCGCCTTCGTCGATTGCTACAACCACGAGCTGGTCGACATCGTGCGCATCTCGCCGGAGGGCATGGAGCACTACATGCAGCATCTGCGCGGCTTGATCGCGCGCCACGCCGAACTCACCGGCAGTGCCTGGGCGAAGCATCTGCTGGGCGACTTCCGGGGGTTGCTTCAGCGTTTCTGGCTGGTCAAGCCCAAGGCGGCGAGCCTGGCTGCACTGGCCGACGAATTGCGGAGGGCGGCATGAGCGACAAACTCTTCCGCTTCCTCGACCTGCCGCGACAGCCGCCCAAGGCGGTGCCGGTGGCCATCCGCGTGCTCGGTTACGGCGAGATCAGCGGCGACTTCGCGGCGCCCGCGGCGGTGGGTCAGGCCGAGCGCTGTCTCGACTGCGGCAACCCGTATTGCGAGCATGCCTGCCCGGTGCACAACTACATTCCGGACTGGTTGAAGCTGGTGCAGGACGGACGCCTGTTCGAGGCGGCCACCCTGATGCACGAAACCAATCCGCTGCCGGAAATCTGCGGCCGCGTGTGCCCGCAGGATCGCCTGTGCGAAGGCGCCTGCACGCTGGAGCAGGGTGGCTTCGGTTCGGTGACCATCGGCAGCATCGAGCGCTCGATCACCGATGAGGCGTTCCGGCAGGGCTGGCGGCCGGATCTCTCCGGTGTGGTGGAGACCGGCCGGCGCGTGGCGGTGGTCGGTGCCGGCCCGGCTGGCCTGTCGTGCGCGGACCGCCTGCGTCGCGCCGGCATCGCGGTGGATGTATTCGATCGCCAGCGCGAGATCGGTGGCCTGCTCACGTTCGGCATTCCGCCGTTCAAGCTGGACAAGACGGTGATCCAGACCCGCCGCGCGGTACTCGAAGGCATGGGCGTGCGGTTCCATCTCAACGTGGAGATTGGCCGCGACATCGCGCTCGAACAGCTGTTGGCCGACTACGACGCGGTCTTCATCGGCACCGGTGCCTACACCTTCGTCGACGGCGAATTGCCCGGCCGCGAACTCGACGGCGTGCATGACGCGCTGCCGTTCCTGATCGCGAACGCGAATCGCCTGCTCGACGACCAGCCGGTACCGCCGGCGCTCGATCTCAACGGCAAGCATGTAGTGGTGCTGGGTGGTGGCGATACCGGCATGGATTGCAATCGCACCGCGATCCGCCTCGGTGCGGCATCGGTCACCTGCGTCTACCGTCGCGACGAGGCGAGCATGCCCGGTTCGCGGCGCGAAGTGGCTTACAGCCGCGAGGAAGGCGTCACATTCCTGTTCCATCGCCAGCCGCTGGCCCTGCTGGGCGGCGACGCCGACGACGATCGCGATGTCGTGCGCAAGGTGCGCGTGGTCACCACCGAACTGATCGACGACGGCACGGGACGCAAACGTCCCACGAACGTCGCGGGCAGCGAAGTCGAGCTGCGAGCGGACGTGGTGATCCAGGCGTTCGGTTTTCGCCCGAGCCCGCCGGCATGGTGTGCGAAGCACGGCATCGAGCTGGACGCCAGCGGACGGATTCTCGCCGGCGGCCACGGCCGCCTGCCGTTCCAGACCGGTCATCCGCAGGTGTTCGCCGGCGGCGACAACATGCGCGGTGCCGACCTCGTGGTGCGTGCGGTATTCGACGGCCGCGAGGCGGCGTCGTCGATCGCACAGATGCTCAGCGAACTGGCGAGGTCGAATGTGCAGCGGCAGCAGGTTGCCTGAGTGCCGAATCGCTACCGAAGCGATCTCAACGGACCTCCATCGCGCATGAATGTGACGGATTGACTCGCGCCGATATCACGAGCCTCAGCGCAGGTTCATTTCAATGGCGTTCTTGCGACGGTCCATTCGAAGGCGGTGAAACAATTTGCGGCGCGCTCGCGGATTTCGTGTCGGGCACGGCAAGTTGGAGCATTCGCTCTGGTACGCCGAGCTCAATAGTTTCATTGCGCGTGTCGTTGCCGAAAGCGTGCTGTTCGAAACAACAGCTCGCTGTTTCGTGCGTACCGCGAATGAAAGAACATGCGCTCGCACGCCAAAATCGTGCTGCTTGTGAAGAGCCATTGCCGATGAAAGACTTGTTTCAGGATCGTTAAACGATCCTTTCGGCCGTGTTGTTCGAGTTGAACTCGTTCGATGCATCGCTGCCGAGGCAGTCACACGTATCCCCAACGTGTCTTTCGTCCAAAGCTATGGAGTCACCCCACAATGAACCAGAAGAAACTTGCCTTGGCTCTGGCAAGCGCACTGCTGTTCCCCGCAGCAGGTGCCGTCTACGCACAGAGTGTTCCGCCGGCCGCTCCCGCGGCGACAGATCAGAGCGACGCGAAACAGCTGCAGACCGTTACCGTGACAGGCTCGGCGATTCCGCGGGTCGATGTCGAGACACCTTCGCCGGTGACCATCATCAGCGCGAAGCAGATCGAGCGCAGCGGTTACACAAGCATCACCGACGTGGTCAATTCGATCTCGGCCAACAACAGCGGCACGATCCCGAATGCCTTCACCAATGGCTTCGCGGCGGGTGCTGCGTCGGTGTCATTGCGTGGTCTCACCGCCAATTCCACCTTGGTGCTGATCGATGGCCACCGCAATGCGAGCTACGCGGTTGCCGATGATGGCGAGCGCTCCTTCGTCGACCTGAACACGATTCCGCTGGCAGCGGTGGAACGCATCGAAGTGCTGAAGGACGGCGCGTCGTCGCTGTACGGAGCCGATGCGATCGCCGGTGTGGTCAACATCATTCTCAAGTCCGATTTCCACGGTGTCGAAGGAACGGTTGATGTAGGTACCTCCGAACATGGCGGTGGGCTTGCCAAGAAGGGCTCGTTCATTGCTGGCGGCGGCGACCTCGACAAGGATCACTACAACGCCTACTTCAGCGCGGAATACGAGAAGGACAATTCCATCTCGCTGCGCGACCGCGGCTTTCCCTACAACACGGGCGACCTGAGCCGGATCGGTGGGCCCAACAATCAGGGTGGCCAGCCGGGCCAGAACAACGGCTCGATCTACGGTTCGGTCACGCCAGCCGATCCGGTCACCGGTGCGCCGCTCGGCCTGGCCCAGCCGCTGCGTGCCTGCGGTTCGGCCGGCGTGGCGACGACCGATGCTTCGGGAAGCTACTGCTCGCAGAATTTCGTTTCGCAGTATGGCCAGGTGGCTCCGGAAACGGAGCACGGTGGCCTGTACAGCCGATTCACGGTCAAGCTCAACGACACCACCAAGGCCTACCTCGCGGCCAGCTATTTCGAGAGCAAGACCAGCACGGTCGATGGTCCGGCACAGATCCAGAGCAGCACGCCGAACAACACCAACAACATCATGCTACCGGCCACGCTGGCCGACGGATCGCTCAATCCGAATGATCCGTTTGCCGCTGCCGGGCAGGGTGCGCTGATCAACTACGCGTTCGGCGACATTCCGCGTGGCACCGACTACGACAACCACAACGTGCGCGTGGTGGGCGACATCGCCGGCACCGCAGGCGAGTGGAACTACGATGCCGCGCTGGTGATCAACCACACCTGGCTGGATACCAACCAGTTCGGTTTCATCAACTACAACGCGCTGATCGGCGCCATCAACAACAACACCTACAACTTCATCAACCCTGCTTCGAACACGGCGGCCGAACGTGCTGCGCTGGCACCGGGCTACGACAAGACATCCACGTCGGATCTGGACTCGCTCGACTTGTCGGCGAACCGCGAGCTGTGGGACCTGCCGGGCGGTCCGCTGGGTCTGGCTGTCGGTGCGCAGTTCCGCCATGAGGCGACCAACGATCCGACGCTCAACCCCGGATTTGCGACGCAGGGCCTGGGCAATGCGGTGACCAAGGGCTCGCGCGATGTCAGCGGTGCCTATGTGGAATTCGACGCGCCGCTGACCCAGTCGCTGGAAGCGGATCTGTCCGGTCGTTTCGATCACTACACCGACATCGGCAACGGTTTCACCCCGAAGCTTGGCCTGAAGTGGAAGCCGTTCGACTGGGTCGCGCTTCGCGGCACCTATTCGAAGGGCCTGCGCGCGCCGAACTTCTCCGAGAACGGTTCCAGCTCGAGCGAAGGCTTCGTCAACTACACGCCGCCCGCCGATTTTGCGGCGACCCACGGCAACAACGGCTATGTGCAGCAGTACCAGCTGGCCGAGTTGACGATGGCCAATCCGAACATCAAGCCGGAGAAGGCGACCAACTACACGCTCGGTGTCGTGCTGCAGCCGACCAACTGGCTGAGCGCATCGGTCGACTACTACAACATCAAGAAGACCAACGTCATCGTCGCGCAGGATCAGGGCGCAGCGCTGGACGCCTACTATGCGGGGCAACCGCTGCCCGCCGGTTCCCAGGTCATAGCCGATCAGCCTGATCCGGCCAATCCGACGGCGCTGGCTCGTCCGATCGAGGTGATCGGCAGCTACATCAATGCCAACTCGCTGAAGACCCAGGGTGTCGATGTCGATCTGCAGGCGCACTTCGAATTCGGCAACGACATGCAGTACATCGCCGAGCTGGGCGGCACGGATATCATCAGCTGGCGGATGGAGCTGCCGGACGGTTCGGTGGAATCCTTCTCCGGCACGCACGGCCCGTACAACCTCTCGTCCGGAGCAGGTACGCCGCGTTATCGCGAACAGTGGGCGAACACCTTCATCTGGGGTCCGGCCACCGTGACCGGCACGTTCTATCACACCAGCGGCATGCAGAATATTGCGGCCGATGTGTATGGTGCGGGCGTGTGCATCCCCGATGGCTACTCAAGCTGCCACGTGGGTTCGTTCACCGAGTTCAACCTGACCGGAAGCTACGCGATCAACTCGCACGTCAGCGTCACGGCGTCGATCATGAACGCGTTCGACCGCAAGGCACCGCTCGACGTGGCCAACTATGCCGCCGTCAACTACAACCCCACGTACGCGCAGGACGGCGTGGTCGGCCGCTTCTTCAACCTTGGCGTGAAACTCAAGATGTAACGGGCACGCTGCCGGCAGCGTCGGAGCTGCCGGTGGCATACTCGGTTGGATGTCACCGAACGCGACGCGTCGAATCATCGGCGCGTCGCGTTTTTATTGGAGCCTCCGCCATGTGCCTGATCGCCTTTGCCTGGAATACCCATCCGCGCTGGCGGCTGTTGCTGGCCGGCAATCGCGACGAGTTCCATGCGCGTCCCAGCGCCGCGCTGGCGAAGTGGAGCGATGCGCCGATCATCGGCGGTCGCGACCTCGAGGCCGGCGGCACCTGGCTTGGCGTGACGGACGCGGGGCGTTGCTGCGTGGTCACCAACGTGCGCGATCCGCGCGATCCGCAGCTGGGTGTTTCACGTGGCTTGCTGGCGACCGACTACCTCGCCGGCAGTGCGGATGCTGCAACGCATGCGCGGCAACTGCTAGCGAAGGCTGCGGCATATCGGCCGTTCAACCTGCTCACCTTCGATACGGCTGACGCGTTCTACCTGGGCAATCGCCCCGAGCCGCGCGCGCAGGCGGTGACGTCTGGTGTGCACGGGTTGTCGAATGCCGACTTCAACACGCCGTGGCCGAAGACACGCGCCTTGATGCAGCACCTGCAGCACTGGATCGACGCAGACGACGACGCGGATTTCGCGCCGCTGTTCGCGGCGCTTGCCGACGAACAGGTGGCGCCGGATGAGCAGCTGCCGGATACCGGTATCGGGCTGGAACGCGAGCGCTGGCTGTCGGCCGCGTTCATTCGTGGCCCGGACTACGGCACGCGGGCCAGCACCGTGGTGGCGATCGGTCACGACGGTCATGGGGTGATCGTGGAGCGCCGGTTCGGACCGAATGGCCGCTTTGCCGGCGAGACGATGCTGCGCTTTGCAGGTTCGCTGCCGGCCTAGCAACCTCCCGAACGGTCGACGCCTACGCGCGCCATCGGCATCGTCGGCTGCCTGCGCGGCTGGCGGCTGGCTAGCCTGCTCGCAATATCCACGGATCGGAGCGATGCATGCGCATGGAAGAGCTGTGGCCGGTGATCGGCCTCGCATTGTTTGCCACCGGTGTTGCGCGTGCGGCCGATTGTCCCGACTGGTCACCGACGCAGGCGAGGCATGAGCTGGGCGCGCTGCACGATAGGCTCGATCGCTGGAATCACGCGTACCGGGTCAGCGGGCAGTCGCCGGTCGACGACGCGGTCTACGATCAGGCGCAGAAACGTCTGGCGCATTGGAGTCGCTGCTTTCCCGCGCAGGCGCCCGCACCGCTCGCGCACCTCGCCGACGCCGGCGGCAGCGCACGTTCGCCGGTGGCGCAAACCGGCCTGGCCAAGCTGCCGGATGCGGGGGCACTGGCGGCGTGGATGCACGAGCGTGACGACGCCGACCTGTGGGTCCAGCCGAAGGCCGACGGCGTGGCCGTCACCCTGTTGTATCTGGACGGCCAATTGCGCGGGGCGACCAGTCGCGGCGACGGCATCCATGGCTCGGACTGGCTGGCGAAAGCACAGCTCATCGACGCCATTCCAAAACACCTGCCGCACGCGCCGGCGCGCGTGGTGCTGCAGGGTGAAATCTACTGGCGCCTGCCGGGCCACGTGCAGGCCGATGATGGTGGTGCCAACGCACGCTCGGCGGTGGCCGGTGCGCTGGCGCGCGATACGCTGGATGCCGACACTGCCGCGCAGATCGGCCTGTTCGTGTGGGACTGGCCCAGCGGACCGGCCGACATGCCGGCTCGCCTTGCCGGGCTCAAGGCGATGGGTCTGCTCGACAGCGTGACGTATATCCATGCAGTCACATCGCTGGGCGAAGTGCAGCGCTGGCGTGAGCAGTGGTACCACGGTGCGATGCCGTTTGCGGCCGATGGCACGGTGGTACGCCAGGGCCATCGGCCACCGGCCAGCACGTGGCAGGCGGCTCCGCCGGAGTGGGCGGTGGCGTGGAAATATCCGGCAGCCTCGGCACTGGCCGAAGTGCATGCGGTGGACTTCACGGTCGGTCGCAGTGGTCGCATCACGCCGGTGCTGGAACTGGCGCCGGTACAGCTGGACGATCATCGCGTGCAGCGGGTCAGTGTCGGTTCGTTGCAACGCTGGCAGCAACTGGATATCCGCCCCGGCGATCAGGTCGAGGTGGTGCTTGCGGGCCTGACCATCCCGCGCCTGCAAGCGGTGGTATGGCGCACGCAGCAGCGCGCGCTGGTGACGCCGCCGGATCCGCAAGCCCACGGCCGCTTGAGCTGCTGGCAGGCTGTGCCCGGTTGCGAGCAGCAGTTCCGCGCGCGGCTGCTGTGGCTGGGGGGCAGGCAGGGCCTGCAACTGGATGGTCTCGGTGCCGACACCTGGCAGGCGCTGATCGACGCCGGCCTGATCCATGGCCTGCTCGACTGGATGGACCTGACCCCGGCGCAACTCGCCGCCGTGCCGGGCCTTGGTTCGAGCCGTGCCGCCGCACTGGCGCGGGCCTTTGCCACGGCGCGCGACCGTCCGTTTGCGCGCTGGCTGCGCGCGCTGGGGATGCCGACCAGCGGTACCGACGGATTGTCGGGTTGGGCGGCGTTGAGCAGCCGCGCCGCGGGCGACTGGCAGTTGCTCGACGGCATCGGCCCCGGTCGGGCGAATCAGCTGGTCGAATTCTTCAGCCATCCCGAGGTGCGCGCACAGGCCGCGCGACTGCATGCGGCCGGTGTGCAGGGATTCTGAGTTTCAGCTGCCGAGCTCGCCGTCGAGGTAGTACCAGCGACCCGCTTCGCGCACGAAGCGGCTGGTTTCGTGCTGCCGCTGCGCGCGGCCGCCGCCGAGACGATAGCGGGCGACGAACTCGACGGTGGCATGGTCGTCGCTCTGCCGATGCTGGCGGATCTCCAGTCCCAGCCAGGTCGGTGGCGGTTGCTGTGCGGCCAGCCGCAGTGATGCCGGGCGCGTGTCGGGATGCCAGCTCGCCAGCAGGTAATCCTCGCGCTTGAGCACGTAGGCGCTGTAGCGCGAACGCATCAGTTGCGCGGCTGTCGCGGCAGCGACGCCCTCGTGCAGGGGGCCGCAACATTGGGTGTAGCCGGCAGGGTTTCCGCAAGGGCAGGGGGTCAGTGTATCGATCGACTTCATGCCATCTTTGTACCCGCTTCGGCGCATTCTTGCAGGCATGTCGTGCAGGCATGCGCTCAGACAGGGTTGCGGCGCCACATGCGGCAGCGGTTGTTGGCCGGCATCGCGATGTCGTCGACCAGGTCGAAGCCGGCCCGGCATGCAAGCGCATCCACTGCCTCGACATCACGGATCGCCATGTGTGCGCCGCGCGCCTTCAGCCACTGGTCGAACGCGGCATTGCTGTCGCTGCTGTAGCGACCTTGGTAGTTGAACGGGCCGTAGATGATCAGGCTGGCGTCGTCGGTGGTGATCATGGGCAGCTGCGCGAACAGCAGCTCCACTTGGTGCCACGCCATGATGTGCAGGGTATTGGCGCTGAACACCGCGTCGAACGGCCCGGCTGGCCAGGCGCCGGCGACATCGAGCGCCAGCGGCGCCGGAGTGTTCGGCAGCGCCGCTTCGTCCAGCCAGGCGCGGATGCCCGGCAGGTTCTCCGCACGGTCCGAACTCTGCCAGATCAGCCGAGGTAACGCCCCGGCAAAATGCACCGCGTGCTGGCCGCTGCCGCTGCCGATCTCCAGCACGTGCCGGCGATCGGCGAAATGCTCGCGCAGCACGGCCAGGATCGGCTCGCGATTGCGCTCGCACGCGGGCGAGTGCGGCTTCTCCACGTGCGGCTGGATCAGGCGGTACCCGCTCAGACCGGATGGCCGCGCAGCACGCGCGCCGGCAGCATCAGCAGGGCGCCGAGGAAGGCGAATACCGCGCCGACGGTGATGCCGACCAGCCGGAACGGCAGCAACAGCAGCCACACGATCGGATACAGCACCAGCGCCAGCAGCGCGAGTGGCCAGCAAAACACCAGCAGCAACAGCCAAAGCAGGAAACCAGCCATGCGTCGTTCCTCGCGGTGGGGATGCAGCAAACTCTAGCGCAGGTCGTGGCGTGTGCGTAGATGACTCTCGTCACCCCTCACGCCATCGGGCTCACGCCGATCAGCCACAGATGCAGCCAGAACGCGAACGCCGCCCAGGCGGCGACGCCGATGACCGTGGCCAGCACGTCGCCCTTCAGCGTGCCGGCCGGATAGGCGGTGCCGGTGCTGCGGTCGCGTCGACGTGACACGATGAACAGCACCACCGCCCACAGCAGGAAGGCGCCGAACAGCAGCACGTCATGCAGCATGCCGGTGGCGAGCAGGTGGCCGAACGCCCACACCTTCGCGCCCAGCAGCATCGGGTGGCCGAATTTCGCCTTGAGGTGGTTGCGCGGGACATAGGCGGCAGCCACCAGCACGAACGCGACGAGGGTGAACAGCGCATTGAGGTGGCGCAGCGCCAGCGGCGGCACGTACAGCAGCACGGGATGCTGCCGCGCCAGGCCGAAACCCCACACGATCAGCACGAAGCCGATGATCGAGGCCAGCGAGTACAGACCTTTCCACGGCAGCTCGCCCAGTCGGGCCTGCTGCCGGTCGCGCCAGTCGTTGGCGAATATGCGCAGCGAGTGGATGCCGAGAAAGATCAGCAAGCCGAGAATCAGGATGGTCATGATGCGATCTCCAGGCGACAGGCTGCGTGAGTATAGATAGCGGAGTCCGCATGCCACAGGTGACAGTCGTCAGGGCAATGCCGTGATATGTACCACCAACACCGCGGCGCCGACGGCCAGCGCGATCGACCTGCCCGCCGGCACCCATGTGTCGCCGGTGTGCAACGGGCCTTCGGCGGTATCGATCGCGCCGCGTGCGCAATAAACCAGCACGGCATTCCGAGCGAGGAGGCGAGTCCCGGGCATGTCCCAGTACTGCAGCTCGCCCTGCGCCCTGGTGCGGCGCACCATCAGGTTGAAATCGTGGGTCGGCCCATCGACCAGCGCCACCGCCACCTTCGCCTCGCCGGCAAACGCGAACGGCGCGAACGGCGTGGTCAGCGAATGAACGCGATCGTCGTCCAGCGTCATCGTGAAGCCGTTGCCGCCCAGCAGCGCGATCTGCCGGTCGATGCCCGGAAACGCGGAGAACGGCGCGGCGCTGTCGACCTCGGCGATGCTCACCCGCCACACGAAATCGTCGGCGCCCGCGGTGGCCGGATGGACGGCTATTTGACGCGTGCTGCCGAGGCCGTTCTTCCACGGCTGCGACGGACAATCGGACAGGCGGATGATCATGCGGTGCGCTCGATGATGCGCTGGAACGGCGGCAGGGCCTTCAGCATGCCGCTGCCGTAACGCTTGGTGACCACGCGGCGGTCCAGCAGCACGATGCGGCCGCGATCGGTCTCGTTGCGGATCAGCCGGCCGCAGTATTGCGTGAGCAATCGCGTGGCCTCGGGGATGCTCACCTCGATGAACGGATTGCGCCCGCGCGATTCCAGCCATTCCGCATACGTTGCGCCGACCGGATCGGTCGGCACCGCGAACGGCAGCTGGGTGATCACCACCGTCTCGCACAGCTTGCCGGGCAGGTCGAGACCTTCGCCGAACGAGGCCAGGCCGAACAGCGTGCTGCCTTTGCCCGCCTCGATGTCGGCGCAGTGTTCGGCGATCAGTTGGGATTTGCCAAGCGAGCCCTGCGCACGCACCTTGCGCACCTGCGCGATCGGCAGCTTCTGCAGGACGCGATCGAGCTTCACGCGCGAGGTGAACAGCACCAGGTTGCCGGCGTCCCAATCGAGGTTTTCCGCCAGCCATTCGCTGATCTCCTCGGCGTGCGCTTCGCGCGCGTCGGGCAGGGTGCGCATCGCCGGCACTTCCAGCCGAGCTTGCGCGGCGAGGTCGAATGGCGAAGGCAGGCTCAGGGTCACCGCGTCGTTGGGCAGGCCCACCGCATCGGCGAAACCGCGGAAGTTGCCGCCGGCGCTCAAGGTGGCCGAGGTCATCACCACACCGCTGGCATTGCCCCACAACACACTGCGCAGCAAGCCGCCGGCGGACACCGACGAGGCGTGACAGACCAGTTGCTGATCGCCGCCCAGGGTGACCCAGCGTGCCAGTGGCGGTGCGTCATCGGGATCCTCGCTCGACCACGCGCGCCAGCAGCTGGCCTGTTTGCCGACGCGTTCCAGTGCGATGCCGAGTTCGCGCGACAGCGCCTCCTGCGTCGGCCCGCCGTCGGTCATCTCGACCACCGCGCGACGCACCGCGGTGAGCCAGCGCTGCACTTCGCCGGTGTACAGGCTGAGTGCGCGGGCATGCTCCACCCACGATTCGGGCAGCTGGCCGAGCGAGCCGCGGTACATCGGCTCGGTCTCGGCCGGATCCGGCAGCCAGCCGAGGCGGATTTCCTTCTCCAGTTCCTCCAGCGTATTGCTCAGCTCCTGCAGCTTGGCGTCGCCGGCATCCAGCGACAGCTTGCCCAGCGTCTGCTTGTCGGTCAGCGAATACGCCGCATGCACCTGCCGGCCGAGCCGGCTCAGCTGCCGCACGGTGACGCTCATGAATACTTCGGCCGCGCCGCGGTCGATCGCCTTGCCGGCGAGGTGATGGCCCTCGTCGAAGATGTACAGCGTCTCGTCCGGCTGCGGCAGGATCACCCCGCCCCAGCCTTCGTCCTCGCCCGGCATGGTGAGGTCGGCCAGCACCAGGTCCTGGTTCGCCACGATGATCTCGGCGTCGTCCACCGCACGGCGCGCGGCGAAGAACGGGCAGATCATGAACTGGCCGCACTTGCGCCCGGTGCAGCCACCGGCGCTGGTGGTGATCATCGGCCGCAGCAGGTCGCTGACCGGCTCCGGCGCGGTATCCATGTCGCCGTTCCACTCGCTGCGGTCGAACGCGCCGCGCAGTTTTGCCAGCGCCTGCTTGTCGCGGGCCTGCGGCGGCTTGGTCCACAGCACCAGGTCGGCATCGAAGCCGGCCAGGCCCATCTGGGCGGCATCGTTGATGCTGTTCGCCGCCATCATCAGGTTGCGCGGGCACAGGTAGCGCCCGCGACCCTTGGCCAGCGCTACCTTCGCCTCGATGCCGTTGAGCTGGAGATACAGCGGGATGTCCCTCTGCACCAGCTGCTCCTGCAGCGCCACGGTGGCGGTGGCGATCAGCAGTTTCTTCTTCTGGAAGCGCGCCACTTCCACGCCGGCGATCAGGTAGGCCATCGACTTGCCGGTGCCGGTGGGCGCCTCGATCACCGCCACGCCGCCGGTCTGGCCGAACGCCTTGGCCACCTCGGCGATCATCCTTCCCTGCGACGCGCGCGCGCGAAAGCCCGGCAGGCCGTCTTTCAGACGTGCATAGGCGGCGCGGATGGCGTCTTTGGTGGTGTCGGCAAGCATGGTGGATGGGGAGCCTGTGGCGCGATGACGCGTGAAGCAATGGCGGCAACCGGATGCGGTTTGCACATCGCGCCGGGAGCGCAGCTTGCCGGATGCGAGGTCCGCAGTTTATCGGTATTGCGTGTACCGCCGCATGCGGGCCCGCTCAGCCGAGCTTGGGCGCCGCGTTTGCTACTGGCCATTGAGGCGTATGCTGGTCATCGGGCATCGGCGAGCCTGGGCGGGGGAGTCCAACGATGACGCATGTGGGTGCTGGTGATTCGATGCCGTTCGAAGGCTCGTTGCAGCTGAGCTGGCTGGGTCGGCTGATCACCGCGCATACGCCTGACGAGGTGGGTGAGGCGATCGCCGCGCTGGCGCAGGCCCGGCCCGGTTGCACGGCGGCCTCCGTCGTGTGGGGGCTCGGCGATCCGCTCCGCCTTCACAGCGTGCCGTCGGCCGGCATGGTCGATACGGCCGATGGCGCCTGGCTGGATGCGGCGGTGCACTCGCATCGACCGCAGTGGCATCCGGATCGGCAGCGAGTCGCGATCCGCCTGTGCGAACAGCCCGAACCGGCCTATCTGCTGCTGCACCTGCCGCCCGCCCCGACGCACGCCGATTTCCTCGACGAGTTGGCGGCGCCGCTGCAACTGGCTGGTCAGCACCTGCGGCGGGCATTGGAGTGGGCCGGCCTGCGCCACTCGCACCAGCAGCTGGAGCGTTCGGAGAACTTGCAGCGCGCCCTGTTCGCGATCTCCGACCTGGCTGGCTCCGAGCGCGACATGCCGGCGATGCTGCGCGGTATCCACGCCATCGTCAGTACGCTGATGTACGCGGAAAATTTCTTCATCGTGCTGCACAACGCCGAGCAGGACACGATCCGGTTCCTGTATTTCGTCGACGTCGAGGATTCGACCCCGCCGGGCGACGGCCACGACATGCCGTTGAGCGCGATCGAATACACATTGACCTGGTACGTGATGCGCGACGGCAAGGCGCGCATGGGCAACGCCGAGGAATTGCGCAGCCAGGTGCCCGGGCCGGTCGCCCTGATCGGGGCGGACAGCTACGACTGGCTGGGCGTGCCGATGCTGCGCGATGGTCAGCCCGGCGGCGCACTGGTGGTGCAGAGCTATCAGCAGAACATCGGCTTCACCGACGAGGATCTGGCCCTGCTGGAGTTTGTCGGCAGCCACATCCTCACCGCGCTGGAGCGCAAACAGGGCAAGGAGGATCTGGAGCAACGCGTGCAACTGCGCACGCTGCAGCTGGCCGAGGCCAATCGCGGCCTGCAGCTGGAAATCCTGGAGCGCCAGCGCGCCGAACATCTGCAGGCGGCACTGTTCCAGATTGCCGAGCTGGCCACGGCGGATATCGACCAGGATGCGTTCTACGTGCGTGTGCACGCGGCGGTCGGCGAACTGCTGAATGCGGAGAACTTCTTCATCGCGCTGCTTTCGGACGATCGCCAGCGCCTGACCTTTCCCTATTCGGTGGACGCCGTGCTGGCACCGCCGGCCGAGCGTCCGCTGGGACGCGGGCTCAGCGAATACGTGCTGCGCCGCGGCACTGCGCTGCGCGCCGACAACGCCGACATCGAGGAGCTCGATCGCCTGGGCGAGATCGCGCCGGGCCGCATGGGTTCGCCGGCGATGTGCTGGCTGGGGGTGCCGCTGATCGTGGGCGACGAGGTGATCGGGCTGGTGACCGTGCAGAGCTACCGGGCCACGGTGGTGTACGGCCCGGCCGACCAGGAGTTGCTCACCTTCGTCGCCTCGCAGATCGCCAACAGCCTCACCCGGCGCCGCTCCGCCGCGTCGCTGAAGCGCGCGTACGAGCAGCTTGAACATCGCGTGGAGGAACGCACGCTGGCGTTGCGCAAGGAGATCATCGAGCGCGAACGCATGCAGGATCAGCTGCGCCATCAGGTCATGCACGACTCGCTGACCGGCCTGCCCAACCGCAGCTACCTGCGTGACCGCATCGATCGCGTGCTCGGCGCGATCCGGCGCGAGCCGCAGCAGCATTGCGCGCTGCTCTACCTGGACGTCGACCGCTTCAAGATCATCAACGACAGCCTCGGCCATCTTGCCGGCGATGATGTGCTGAAGGAGGTGGCGACGAGGCTGGCCAGTTGCGTGCGCCACCCCGATCTGGTGGCCCGGTTGTCCGGCGACGAGTTCGCGATTCTGCTGGAAGATGTGGACCTGACACCGGACGCCACCATCGTGGCGCAACGTGTGATGGACGCGCTGAGCGCACCCATGCTGATTGCCGGCAAGGACCTGCAGGTGACTGCCAGCATGGGCATCGCGGTCGGCGACGCCCATTACCTGGGAGCCGACGAGGTGCTGCGCGACGCCGACATTGCGCTATACCGGGCCAAGGAGCTGGGCCGCAAACGCTTCGAGATGTTCGACGAGACGCTGGCAAAGAACGTGGTCGACGTGCTGGCGCTGGAGGGGGAACTGCGCCAGGCGCTGCAGTACGACCAGTTCGAGCCGTATTTCCAGCCGATCTGCCAGCTCGACGATGGCCGGGTGGTCGGCTACGAGGCGCTGATCCGCTGGAACCACCCGCAGCGTGGCGTATTGCGGCCTGGGGACTTCCTGAAGATCGCCGAGGACAGCGGCCTGATCGAATCGATCGACTGGCGCATGTTCGAGCTCAGCTGCGAGCTGCTGCTGCAACATGGCCGCGACGGCGCCTTCATGACCGTGAATGTCTCCGCCCTGCATCTGCGCCACGCGGATTTCGACGAACGCCTGATTCGCCTGCTCGAACACACCGGCCTGGCGCCATCGCGGCTGGTGGTCGAGGTGACCGAAGGCGCGCTGCTGGACAATCCCGAGCGCGTGCGCGCCACGCTCGACCGGCTGCGCCTGATCGGTGTGGGCGCGGCGCTGGACGATTTCGGCACGGGTTATTCGTCGCTGAGCTATCTGCATTCGCTGCCGCTGCGCATCCTGAAGATCGACCGCGCGTTCGTGCAGGAGCTGGACAAGGGCGCCAACACCAGCAGCACCACGGTGGTGGCGGCGATCCTGGCGCTGGCGCGCGCACTGAACATCCAGGTGATTGCCGAAGGCATCGAAACCGAGATTCAGTACGGCGCGCTGATGGCGATGGGGTGCGAGATGGGCCAGGGCTACCTGCTCGGTCACCCGGCCCCGATGGCGCAGTGGCTGGAGTCGCGCGCCATCGACGCGTAAGCGTGTTCAGCCCGCGCTGGCGATCTGCCGCAACGCCTGCTCGAACGCCTCCGGCGGCTGCCCGCCGGAAATCAGATGCCGACCGTTGATGATGGTGGCCGGCACCGAATGGATGCCGCGCGACATGAAGAACTGCTCCTGCGCGCGCACCTCGTCGGCATACTCGCCATCGGCAAGCACCTGCCGCGCGCGCTCCGCATCCAGGCCCGCCGCGACGGCCAGCCGCACCAGCGTGTCATGCGCGCTCACGTTCTCGCCCTCGGTGAAATACGCGCGCAGCAGTGCCTGCTTCAGCGCGAGATGACGACCTTCCAGCTCGGCCAAGTGCAACAGCCGATGTGCGTCGAAAGTGTTGTAGACGCGGCTGCGCCGATCCATGTTGAAGGTGAAACCCAGTGCGGCGCCGCGGTCACGGATCGCCGCGCGGTTCGCGTCGATCTGCTCGGCCGAGCTGCCGTACTTGCGTACCAGATGCTCGGTGGAATCCTCGCCCTCCACCGCCATCTGCGGATTGAGCTCGAACGGCTGAAAGTGGATGTCCGCCGTTACTTCCCCTTCCAGCTTCGCCAGCGCCTGCTGCAACGAGGCGAGCCCGATGGCACACCATGGGCAGGAGACATCGGAAACAAAGTCGATGCGGAGCGGAGTGGGAGAGGTCATGAGGTAGCTGCCAATGTGGAAGGCAGTGCAGAGGTTGGGGTGGCTCGGGCCGGTTCAAGATGTTGAAACGCGCCATTGAAATGCGAAACGTCGCATCGGATGAGACGTCGCCGATTACACTGGGCGATCGTCCAGGCACCGTCCTGTCCGGACAACGAATGATGGATATCCGCAACGTGCACGTTCCATCCCTGCAGACAAACAGCGAGACCTTGCCGGCCCCGGCCCCGGCCCCGGGACTGGCTGTTGCGCAGCATCCGGTGCCACGATGAAAACCCGCGCACTCATCGCCACCTGGCAGCGTCTGCGCCAGCAGCCGACCTGGAAGCTGCTGGCGGCGGACAACGCGCCGCTGACCGCCGCGCTGCTGCAAGGCCTGTTGCTCAACGCCGAGCGTCAGCTGCCGGCGTCGCTGTTGCACGAGCGGCTGGCGCGCGAGCTGGAGGAACTGCGTGCGCATGGCCATGCCGTGCCGCGCACCGCGCAGGCCTACGTGGCCGAATGGCTGGGTTCCGGCTGGCTGGAGCGGCGCTTTCCGGAAGGGGCCAGCGAGGAACAGTACGAGTTGTCCACCCAGGCGATCGGTGCGCTGCGTTTTCTCGGCAGCCTGGACAGCAGCCGCAACGTGGCGACCGAAAGCCGGCTCGCGCTGGTCATCCAGCAACTGGTGCAACTGGCCCGACAGACCGATGGCGACCCGCACAGCCGGCTGGCCGAACTGCTGGCCGAGCGCGAGCGCATCGATGCGCAGATCGCCGCGGTCAGCGAAGGCCGGGTGGACGTGCTGGACGATACCCGCGCGCTGGAGCGGGCGCGCGAGATCATCGCGCTGGCGGACGAACTGGCCGAGGATTTCCGTCACGTGCGCGACGATTTCCAGCAGCTGGACCGCGACTTCCGCGAGCGCATCATCGACGACGAGCGCCAGCGCGGCGAGATGCTGGAGGCGCTGTTCGCCGGCGTCGACGTGATCGCCGAAAGCGAATCGGGGCGCAGCTTCGACGCGTTCTGGCGGCTGCTTACCGACGCCGAGCAGAGCGGCCAGCTGGAAGCGGCGGTGGACGCGGTAGCCGGCCGCGGGTTCGCGCGCAAGCTGGAGCGGCGCGAGCGCAGCTTCCTGCTGCACCTCACCCGCACCCTGCTCGATCGCGGCGGCCACGTGCACGATGTATTGCAGCATTTCGCGCGCAGCCTGAAGGGCTTCGTGCAGAGCCGCGCCTACCTGGAGCAGCGCCGCCTGCACCAACTGCTGAAACAGACCCAGGCCGAGGCGCTGAAACTGCGCGACCGGGTGCGCAGTAACGAGGGCATCGACTACACCCTGGTCCTGAGCAGCGCACGGCTGCATTCGCTGTCGCGCTGGCGGCTCAACGATCCCCGCACCGGCCAGGTCGACGGTGCCATCGTGCGCGCCGAGGGCGCAGCGATCACGCTGGACAGCGTGGGCGAACTGGTGGCGCAGTCGGAGATCGACTTCCGCACCCTGAAACAGCGCGTACACATGCTGTTGGGCGATCACGCACAGTGCTCGGTGGGCACCGTGTTGCAGCACTATCCGGCCGAACAGGGGCTGGGCAGCGTGATCGGCTACGTGGCGCTGGGCAGCCGTCACGGCATGCTGGTGCCCGACCGCTTCGAGCCGGTGACCTGGCGCGGCGAAGACGGCCACGAGCGCCGCGCGCGCATTCCCCTGCTGTACTTCCTGAAGGAAAAACGCGATGAACTGGTCTGAGGACATGACCGCGCCGGACCCGGTCGGCCCACCAACGGACAGCGTGGGCGAGGCTGGTCTGTTCCCCGGTGACAGCGGCAGCCTGCCGTTCGAGGCGCGCCG
>DHXA01000221.1:19451-24793 GCA_002413455.1 Rhodanobacter sp. UBA5168
CTGCTGCGCTCCAGCCCGCTCACCTTCATCGACTCGTTGCTGCTGCTGGCCTTGCGCCAGCGCCTGGCCGAAGCCGAGGCGCAAGGCCAGCGCGCGGTGGTGGAAGTGGACGAACTGCACGCGCACCTGGCGGTGTACGAGCCGCCGCAGGGCACCGACCGCGCCGGCTTCACCAAGAAGCTCAACGCCGCCATCGAGAAAATGAAAAAGAACAACGTGCTGCAACCGATCCGCGGCAGCGAAGGCCGCCACGAGGTGTCGCCCACGCTGAAACTGCTGTTCTCCGCCGAGGACGTGCAGGCGCTGGGCGCGGTCTATCGTGAACACCTGGACGGCAAGCGTGGCGGCACCGACGTCCCCAGCGAGGAGGACGAGTGATGAAGCACCTCGACAACACGCCCGCCTTGTTCCTGTCCGACCTGCCCACGGCGCAGGACGAACAATTCCGCATGCGCCACCTGCAGGTGCTCAATTGGGGCACCTTCAGCGGGCTGCACGAAGTGCCGATCGCCGAGCGCGGCTTCCTGTTCGTGGGTCGTTCCGGTTCGGGCAAGTCGACCCTGCTCGATGCGATGTCGGCCTTGCTGGTGCCGCCCGCGATGGTCGACTTCAACGCCGCCGCGCGCGAGGCCGAACGCAGCGGCCGCGACCGCTCGCTGGTGTCCTACGTGCGCGGCGCTTGGGCCGACCAGCACGACGAGGATTCCGGCGAGGTCGCCACCCAGTACCTGCGCCGCGGCCCGGTGTGGTCGGCGCTGGCGCTGGAATACCGCAACGCGCTGGGCCGCTGCGTGACCCTGGTGCGGCTGCTGTGGATCCGCGGCAACAGCTCCACCGCCGCCGACGTGCAGAAGCACTTCATCGTCGCCGAGCGGCCGTTCGACCTGGCCGTCGAGCTGGAAGGTTTCGACCTGGACCTGCGCCGGCTCAAGCAGCGCCTGGCCGATGTGCACCATCACGACAGCTTCAACGCGTACGCTGAGCGCTTCCGCCGCCTGCTGGGTATCGGTAACGACACCGCGCTGCGCCTGCTGCACAAGACGCAGTCGGCGAAGAACCTGGGCGACCTCAACCACTTCCTGCGCGATTTCATGCTGGAGCGCCCGGAAACCTTCGCCGTGGCCGATCGGCTGGTGGCCGAGTTCGCCGAGCTGGACGAGGCACACAAGGCGGTGGTCACCGCGCGCGAACAGATCGAGACCCTGCGCCCGGCGCGTACAGCCCATGATCGGCTGATGGATGTGCGGCGCGAGCGCAGCGAGCTGGACGAGCTGCTGGCCGGCATGGACGGCTACCGCGAGCGCCAACGGCTGCGCCTGCTCGACGCGCGGCTGGCCGAACTGGACACGCTCGACCGCGGCCTCGAAGGCGAGGAAGGCCGTCGCCAGCAAAAGCTGGAACAGCACCAGCGCGACCTGGGCGAGCTGCAGGCGCGCCACCGCGAGCAGGGCGGCGACCGAATCGAGCAGCTGGAACGCGAGCGCGACAGCGTGTCGCGCGATCGCGACACCGGCTTGCGCCATCGGGGCGTGGCCGATGCCGCCTGCCGGCAACTGGGTTGGCAGCTCGCCGGCACGCCGCAGGGTTTTGCCGAGCAGCTCGCGCAGGCGCGCAGCCTGCTCGATGCCGGCCAGGACGCCGCCGCCCGTGTCGACCAGCGCATGCTGGAACTGGGCATGCACAAGAAGCAGGCCGAAGGCGCCTTCTCGAGCGCGCGTGCCGAGATCGCCGCGCTGGAAGCGCATCCCTCGAACATCCCCGCGCATCTGCAGGCGCTGCGCAGCCGGCTGTGCGCCGCACTGGATCTGGCCGACAGCGCGTTGCCGTTCGCCGGCGAGCTGATCCAGGTGCGCGCGGACGAGCAGGCATGGAGCGGTGCGATCGAACGTCTGCTGCACGGCTTCGCGCTGTCGCTGCTGGTGGACGAGCGGCACTACGCCAAGGTCGCCGCCTGGGTCGATGCCACCCACCTCGGTGGCAAGCTGGTGTACCACCGCATCGGTGCCGCCGATGTCATGAACGTGTCCGCACCCCCGCCGCGTTCGCTGCTGCACAAGTTGGAACTGGCCCCGCACGCGCATCAGGAGTGGTTGCACGCCGAACTGCTGCGCCGCTACGACTACGCCTGCGTGGACAGCGTGCAGGCGCTGCAACGCAGCGAACGCGCGATCACCGCGCAAGGCCAGATCAAGCACGGCCGCAGCCGCCACGAAAAGGACGACCGCCACGCCGTCGGCGACCGCCGCCACTGGGCGCTGGGTTTCGACAACCGCGACAAGCTGGCGCTGTACAAGGCCGAGGCCGGCACGCTGGCGCAGCAGATTGCCGAAACCGACCAGGCGATCGCGGCGGTCAACGCCGAGCGCAAGCAACAGGCCAGCCATGCCGCCGCCGCGCAATCGCTGGCCAACCTGCGCTGGAGCGATATCGACGTCGCGCCCCTGCTGACCCGGCTGGACGCGATCGAAGCCACGCTCAAGGAGCTGCGCGAAGGCGACGTGGCCTTGCGCGAGCTGGGCGAGCGTATCGAGGCGAAGGACAAGCAGGTCGCCGACGCTCAGCGCGACCTGATTGATGTGCGTACCAAGCGAGCGAGTAACGCAGAGGAGTGCAAGACGCGCCGTGCTGAGCGTGATCATTGTGCCGAGGTCCTTTCGGTCACGCCGTTGACGCCATTTCAGCAGCAAGGTCTGGATGCACACTGCGATGAAGGTTCGTCGTTCACGTTGGGCAATCTTGAGGAGCGTCTGCGTGGTATCAGCAAAGCTCTGCAGGCCAGCAAAGACATGCTGACTGAGGAAGCCAACGAACGGACCCATGCGATCGTCAGCTGCTTCGAAACCTTCCGTCGCCGCTGGGTGCAGGACGCCGGCGACGTGCAGGCCAACCTGGAGAGCGCGACGGATTTCTTCGCCCGGCTGGACCGGCTCGAACGCGACGGCCTGCCGGCGCACGAGGCGCGCTTCTTCGACATGCTGCGCACCCAGAGCGGACAGAACCTGGTGGCGTTGCAGACGCATATTGCCCAGGCGCACAAGGCGATCCGCGCGCGCATGGAGGACGTCAACGCCAGCCTGGAGACGGTGCCGTTCAACCGCGGCAGCATCCTGCAGATCAAGCCGGAGGATCGTCGCCTGCCGGAGGTGATCGAGTTCCGCCAGCAGTTGCGCGACGTGCTGGCGCACCAGCGCACCGACGATCGCGAGCGCGCCGAGGCGCAGTTCGAGGGCCTGCGCAAGCTGGTCGCGCGGCTGGCCTCGACCGATCCCGAGCACAAGCGCTGGCGCGAGCAGGTGCTGGACGTGCGCCTGCACGTGGAGTTCATCGGCGAGGAGCGCGACGCGCAAAGCGGCCGCCAGCTCGAGGTGTATCGCAGCGGCGCCGGCAAGTCCGGCGGTCAGCGCCAGAAACTGGCCACCACCTGCCTGGCCGCGGCGCTGCGCTACCAGCTCGGCGACGAGGACGGCGGCGTGCCGCAGTACGCGGCGGTGGTGCTGGACGAGGCGTTCGACAAGGCCGACAACGAATTCACCGCGATGGCCATGCGCATCTTCGAGAACTTCGGTTTCCAGATGATCGTGGCCACGCCGCTGAAGTCGGTGATGACGCTGGAGCCGTTCATCGGCGGCGCCTGCTTCGTCGAGATCGACGGCCGTCACGACTCGCGCGTGTTGATGATCGAGTACGACGCCGCCAGCCAGCGCCTGGACCTGCCGCGTGCCGCACACGAAGGCGGCGATGCGCAGCCCTGAGCAGGTCGTCGCGCTGCTGCGTGGCAGCTGGCGGCGCCATGCCGGCGACTGGCTCGGTGGCGGCGGCGACTGGCCGTTGCGTGTGGCGCTGGCGGCACCGGGCGAGCGTCAGGCCAGTGCGCACTGGGCGGCGTTCGAGGCGTGGCGCTCGGAGTGGAAAGACTGGCGTGGCGGCGAGGTGAGCTGGGTCGAGCGGCGCTGGCCGCTGCTCGGTCGTCAGGCGGTGCCGGAAGCCTTGTCGTTGCCCGATGCGGAGGCGCTGGCCGAGCTGCTGGGGGAAAGCGCGCGCTGGCAGCGTGCCCGCGTGCGTTTCGATGCGTGGGCGTCACGCTGGCCCGCGCTGGCCGCCACGCTGCGTCGTCAATATGCACTGCTGGCCGATGCCGACGACACCGAATTCGCCCGGCTCGGCGACATGCTGGCCTGGCTGCAGGCACATCCCGCGTCGAACCTGTTCGCGCGCCAGCTGCCGGTGGCCGGGCTGGACAGCAAGTGGCTGGAGACCCGTACCGGCCTGCTCGGCGAGTGGCTGCGCACGCTGGCCGGGCTACCGCGCGACGTCGATTTCCAGCAGGCCAGCGGCCTGCGTCGCGAGCCGGACCGGCTGCGCATGCGCGTGCTCGATCCCGCCTTGCGTGCACGCGTCGGTGGCCTGGGCGACATCCATGCGCCGTTCGACGACCTGGCCGCGCTGGCCATGCCCGTGCGCCGCGTATTCATCGTCGAGAACAAGCAGACCGGCCTGGCCTTCGACGACCTACCCGGGTCCGTCGTGCTGATGGCGCGCGGCTACGCAGTGGAGCATCTGAACGAGCTGCCGTGGTTGCGGGCGGCTCAGACCGTGCACTACTGGGGCGACCTGGACACCCACGGCCTGGCCATTCTCGGTCGCCTGCGCGGCCACCTGCCGCAGGTAGCATCGTTGCTGATGGACGAGGCAACCCTGCTGGCCCATCGCGCCTTGTGGGTCAAAGAACCGCAGCCGCACCGCGCCGACGCGATCGATCATCTGGATGTCGCCGAGCAGGCGCTGTACCGCGACCTGCGCGGCGATCGCTGGGGCGTGCGCGTACGGCTGGAGCAGGAACGGATCGGCTGGGACGTGGCGTGGGCGCGAATCAGGTCAACGCTTTCAGCCTGACTCCGGAGGTCTGTGCACTGTCGGCCCGCATATGGCTCATCCGGCGCAGGGCAGGCCGGAAACAGGGGCGATGGCATTCTTCTCGCGGGATTGAACGCGTGACCGAGATCTGAAGCCATTCGGCGCGTGAGGCGAATTAACGGGACGTCAATGGAACGATGCGATATCCAGCGCCACTGCCTCGGCGATCCGGATTCCGTCGACCGCGGCGGACAGGATGCCGCCGGCGTAGCCGGCACCTTCGCCGGCGGGGTACAGGCCGCGGGTGTTGAGGCTCTGCAGGCTGTCGTCGCGCTTGATGCGTACCGGCGAGGACGTGCGCGTCTCGACGCCGGTGAGGATGGCGTCGTGCATCGCGTAGCCTTTTATCTGGCGTTCGAACGCGGGCAGCGCTTCGCGAATCGCGGCGATCGCATAGTCCGGCAGGGCGCTGTCGAGGTTGCCCAGGG
>DHXA01000221.1:25125-25478 GCA_002413455.1 Rhodanobacter sp. UBA5168
AAATCACCCACCAGCTGGGCCGGTGCACTGTAGTTTTCTCCGCCCAGGGTGAAGGCGTGACTTTCCAGTGCGCGCTGCAAGGCAATGCCGGCGAGTGGGCTGGACTGGGCGTTTTCCAGGCTTGCATCGAATGGCGTGAAATCGACCGGATCGATACCGACCACGACGGCGGCATTCGCGTTGCGCTCGTTGCGCGAATACTGGCTCATGCCGTTGGTGACTACGCGGCCGGGTTCGGAGGCAGCGGCGACCACGGTGCCGCCGGGACACATGCAGAAACTGTAGACCGAACGGCCCCGGCCGGCGTGCGAACCTTTGCAGTGATGCACCAGCTTGTAGTCGGCGGCACCAAG
>DHXA01000051.1:0-1956 GCA_002413455.1 Rhodanobacter sp. UBA5168
GAAGCCGTCGCGGAAACGCTGCACCGGGCCGCCCTCCTGGTCGACCGCGATCAGCAGGTCGTCGCCGCCGCTCTCGCGCATCGCATCGCACAGCGCGATCAGCTGCCCGCGCGACTGGTAATTGCGCGCGAACAGCAACACGCCGGCCACCCCTGGCGCGGTGAGCCAGCGCTTCTCGTGTTCGGCCAGTTCCAGCGCGGCCACGCCGATCATCAGCATGCGGCATCCTCGGCAGCGCGCTCGGCCGCCGACCACTGGCGGTACGGATGCACGATCAGGTTGACGTTGTAGTAGCGGGTCAATGTGCTGACTTCGCGGCCCAGCCACGACGGCCGCGGGAACGTGGCGTCGATCGTCGGCAGCTCGACTTCGGCAACGATGAGCCCATGATTGTCGCCGTTGAACTCGTCGACTTCGAACAGCACGCCGTCGACCCGGACATGGTGGCGAACCTTTTCCAGCACACCATCGCACATGCTGGCCAGCAGCGTCCTGGCATCGGCCACCGGTATCGGATAATCGAACTCGGTGCGGGCGATTCCGCCCGTGGCGGCCTTGATGTTGAGCCATGCCTGGTCACCGACGAGGCGGGCCCGCACCGAGGCGCGCGCGCGGCCATCGCGCAGCGCGTGCGCACCCACCAGATAACCCTGCGCGATCGGTTCGCTGCGTTCGACGTTGGCGCGCCAACTCTCGTTGGCGATCAGAAATTTGCGTTCGATCTCTATCGCCATCTCATCTCTCGAACAGCGCGATCGACTCGACGTGCGCCGTGTGCGGGAACATGTCCATCACCCCGGCCGAGGCCAACTTGAAACCGTGCTGGTTGACCAGGATGCCGGCGTCGCGTGCCAGCGAAGCGGGATGGCAGGAGACGTAGACGATGCGCCGCGTCTGCTTGTGCGGCAGGTATTCGAGCACCTTGTCGGCACCGGCACGCGGCGGATCGAGCAGCAGCTTGTCCCAGGGCTGGCGCGCCCAGTCGGCGCCGCGCTGATCCTCGAACAAGTTGGCCACGTGGAAGCTGGCGTTCCCGATGCCGTTGCGCGCGGCGTTCTGCGCAGCGCGTTCGACCAGCCCATGCTCGCCTTCCACACCGACCACCTCGGCCACCCGGCGAGCGATCGGCAAGGTGAAGTTGCCGAGGCCGCAGAACAGGTCCAGCACGCGATCGGTCGGCTGCGGGTCGAGCAGCTCCAGGGTGCGCGCCATCATCCGCTGGTTCATGTCGGCATTGACCTGCACGAAGTCCAGCGGCTGGAACTCCAGTTCGACGTCCTCGACAGCGGCATCGCCGCTGGCGATGCGAAAGGCCAGCCGTGGGTTTTCCGGCCACAGCGGATGCACGCTGCTGCTGCCGCCAGGTTGCAGGTAGATCGCCAACCCATGCTGCTGGCCGAACGCGATCAGCGCGGCCTGGTCGCGCTCGCTCAACGGCTGCATGTGACGGAACACCAGCGCCATCAGGTCGTCGCCGGCGGCGAATTCGATCTGCGGAATCGTGTCGACCGCATCCATCGCACTGAGCAGGTCGGCCAGCAAACCGACCTTGGGGCCGAGCGCCGGATGCATCACTTCGCATTGCTGGATCTCGGCGACGAAGCGCGGGTTCTGCTCCTCGCGGAAACCCACCAGCACGCGACCCTTCTTCGCCACGTTGCGCACCGACAGGCGGCCCTTGCGCCGATAACCCCACGGCGCGCCGGTGAGTGGCGGCAGCCATAGCTGTGGCGTGACCTTGCCGATGCGCTCGAAATTTTCGGTCAGCACGCGCTGCTTGGCGACGATCTGCGACGGCGCATCCAGATGCTGCAGCGAGCAGCCGCTGCAGTGCGCGAAATGCCGGCAACGCGGTTCCACCCGATGCGGCGAGGGAGTGATCACCTCGACGACTTCGGCCTCGTCGAAATGACGATGACGCTTGCGCAGGCGCGCCATGACCTGTTCGCCCAGCAG
>DHXA01000051.1:2125-5674 GCA_002413455.1 Rhodanobacter sp. UBA5168
TGGGCTTCGAAAGGCGTCGGCGAAACGGTGTTGGATCGGGACATGAGGCTCGGACGGTTGAGGCCGCTAGGGCTGGCCGCCGATTATCCCAGATCGGCCCGGGTGACGCCCACGCGTTCAGCCTTGCGGGGCCTTTGTGGGAGCGACTTCAGTCGCGATGCCTTCCCTGCATTCGGCCAAAAGCATCGCGACTGAAGTCGCTCCCACAGCAGCATGCACCGAGGTGCGCTCCGGCAGGCTTACTTCTTCTGCCAGGCGCCCGCGGCGTTCTGGTAGTACCAGCCGGCGCGGGCTTTTTCGATCCAGCTCTTGGCAAAGGTGGCGCGGATCTGCGGCTCCCACTCCGGGTGGTTGTTGGCGTTGGCCACTTCACTGTACAGCGCGGCGCGGTCGCGGTTCTCGTCGGCCACCGTGGCATTGGCCTGCGCGCGCTGGCTCAGCGGCACCTTGGCGGCATCCCGCATGGCGACCATGCCGTCACGGGTGAAACCCACCGCGCCGCTGTCCAGCAGGCTGCCCAGCGCGCCCTGGAAGCGCTGATGCATGCGTCCGCGAATGGCTTCGGTGGCGCTGGTCTGGATGCGGATGTTCGGCGTGTCGGCGGCCTGTGCGGCGGGAATCAGCAGGTCGAGCAGCATCGCCGAAGGCTGCTGACGATTGTCGTTGCCGGCGGCCGGCTTCTGCTGTTTCGGTGCAGGGGTCGCAGCGGGCGCGACGCCGTCCAGCACATTGCCGATGAACTGGTCGGCGGCCTTCTGCGCGGCGGCTTCCGGAAAGTACACGTTGATGGTGACGCAGCCGACCAGCGCCACGGCCAGCGAGGTCAGGATCACGTAGACGAGCTTGCGCATGGCGGACTCCGGCAGTTGTAGTGAGAAGGGGGAGATGCAGCGACGTCAACGAATCTGCGGAGCCGCTCCATTGATGGCGTCATGCAGACGTTGAACCAGCGTGGGCCAATCGACCTGGGTCTGGTGGCCGATCACCTGCAGCCGCGGCAAACCGCTGCCTTCGACGATAGTGTAGCCGTCATCGCCGGGCTCCAGACCGCTCATCTGGCAGACCGTGCCCTGTAGCGCGCAATTGAGCCCGATCCGCTTGTAGCCGAAGGTCTTGAACAGTTTCAGCATGGCGCCCTGCAGCCCGGCGGCAATGCCGCCGCCACCGACCGCGGTGAGGTTGTTCACCGCCCGCTGGCTGATGCGCCCGCCGCTGCCGGCGAGCAGGCTTGCCTTGAACGCGACCGGACTCCAGTCGACCAGTCGCAGCTCGTTCACCGAGCCATCCAGTCGCCCGGTGATGCTGCCGAAATCGAACACGCTGGTGATCGCGGCCAGGTCGAGCTGCTTCATGGCGATATCGCCACTCAAGACCGGATTGGGCCCGAACGGTTGCTGCAACGATAGCCGGGTGATGTCGACGAAGCCGCCGAACAGATTGGCCGACAGGCCACCAGCCAGTTCGAAGCGATCATCGACCCAACGCAGGGACGGAACCGCACCACCCAGGGTGCCGGGAAATGCCGGCCAACCCATCGCCTGACTGAAGGCGGCCATGTCGACCCCGGTCAGCGCCATCGAGGTTGCCAGCCGCTGCCCTTTGGCTGCGGCCGGGCGCCAATCCAATGCGCCGATGCGCAACTGGCCCTTCAACACCGGCACCAGCAGCGGCTGCTGCAGGCTGAGCGTGCCGTCGTGACTGCGCCACTGCGATTGCGCCACGCCGTTGGGCACCCGATAGAACTGCAGGCTGCGCCAGCCAAGCGTGGTGGCGGGACGATCCCCCTGGGCCGCCCAATCCAGCCCGCCATGCAGGTTTTCGATGGCCAAACGGCCCGCCGCATCGGCAACATCCAGGCGATCGGTCGTGAACGCAAAGCCGCGCGGGCCGTCGCTGCGCAGATCCACACTGCCGGTGAGCTGTCCCGCGATGCGCATGTCGCGCAGGCCCATGGTGCTCAGCCATGCCTTGCCGTAGCGTTGGTAGGCCGCCGGGAAACTCGCGTGCAGGCGATCCAGTTTCAGTGTCTTCAGCTCACCCTTGGCATCGAAGGCCAGTGCGCCGTCGAGCTGCAGCGCATCGGCGTCATTGAGCCGCAACCGGCTCACCTCGAACGCACCTCCTTGCGCACTGGCCCGAATGCCAAGCTGCACCGGGTGATCGGGCAACTTGGCGTAAAGCGGGCCCAGCAGCAGCTCGCCGCCGTGCAGGCCGGCATCCATATCCATCCGCGCCGGGCCATCGGTGGTATCCAGGCTGAAGCGGCCGGTGCCGTTCAGACCTTGCCCGGCCAGGGTGCCCGTCGGGGTGTCAAAGCCTACCTCGTTCAGGGTGAATCGCCCGGAGGATTGGATGCCGGGATCGCGCAGGTCCAGCGCCAGTTCGGCATCCAGCCGGCCACCGGTGGGACGACCCGACCAGACCGTGCCGAGCAATCCCTGCAGCCAGCCGGCGGGCAGGTTGTCCAGGCGAATTTGCGCGTGGGTGGGCTGATCCAGCGGCAGCGCGGTACTGACGTGCGCCTTGCCCTGCAGGATATCCACCAGCAGCGTGTTGGCCGATTCGCTCAGCAGGATGTTCACGTGAGCGTCGCTGAGTGCCCCACCCGGAGCGCCGGCCAGACGCACCGTGCCATCGAAAACCCAGCGCAGGCGATCGTCCCGTTGCAGGATGCCGTCGAGGCTCAGGCCCAGCCGCCGCCAACCCATCGCCGGCACGTCTGCCTGGGCGGCGCGCAATTGCAGCCCGAGTCCACCGGCAGCGTCCGGGGCAAACCTGACGGTTACCGTCTGCAGGCGAACGCCCGGCACGTTGATGGACTTCGCCGTCAGCGCCACATCCGCGTGCACCGGCCGCGCCCAGCCGAACCCCAGCAGGAGGCAGCAACACAGCAAAAGATGGCTTGATGTCGGGCGCATGTCGCGCCATTCTGCCAAATTAAGCTGAACGACAAGGATTTCGTCATGACCAGCCCTCTCGCCGGCACTCCCCCCGCGCCTGCCAACCTCACTTTCCCGAGCGTGCTGGTGGCGGACGATGACCCCGGCAGCCGCCGGTTTCTGTGCGATGGCATGCGTTCGCTGGGCGCCAGGATCGAGGCCTGCGCGGATGGCATGGCGGCGCTGGAACGGGCCCGTGCACAGGCGTTCGATCTGTTGCTGCTGGATTGCCGGATGCCCGGCGCGGGAGCGCTGGCCATCCTCAACCTGCTGCGTGACGACTCGCAGGCACGCTCCACTGACAGCCTCGCAGTGGCCACCACCGCCGAGCTGGAGCCGGCCGAACGCCAGTCACTGCTGGACGCCGGTTTCAGTGAAATCCTGCTCAAGCCTTGCGGGGTATCCGATCTTCAGCGCGTGCTGGCGCTGGTGCAACCGGATCACCATGCCAGCTTGCTCGACGACCGCGCCGCGCTGACCACCACCGGCGACGCCACCACGATGCGCGCACTCCGACTGCTGCTGCGCGAGGAGCTGGCGCTGCTCCACCAGGAACTGGATTCGCTGAGCCGCGACCATGCCGTCTTCAGCGAGCGGCTGCACCGGCTGC
>DHXA01000009.1:0-917 GCA_002413455.1 Rhodanobacter sp. UBA5168
TCGCTGTCGCCGGACGTCAACGACCCGGGCTTCCGCAACGTCACCTTCGAGGAACTGGCGGAGAACTACACCGAATCCGCCAACGGCCTGATCGACGGCGGCGCCGACGTGATCATGGTCGAGACGATCTTCGACACGCTCAATGCCAAGGCTGCACTGTTCGCACTGAGCGAACTGTTCCACCAGCGCGGTGCGCGGATGCCGGTGATGATCTCCGGCACCATCACCGACCGCTCCGGCCGCACCCTGTCGGGTCAGACGGCCGAGGCGTTCTACTACTCGGTGCGTCACGCACGCCCGCTGTCGGTGGGCTTCAACTGCGCACTCGGTGCGGACGACCTGCGTCCGCATATCCAGACGCTGGCGAACCTCGCCGAGAGCTATGTCAGCACCCACCCGAACGCCGGCCTGCCGAATGCGTTCGGCGAATACGACGAAACGCCCGAGCACATGGCCGACGTGATCGGCGGCTTCGCCCGCGACGGCCTGCTGAACCTGGTCGGCGGTTGTTGCGGTACCACGCCGGCGCACATCAAGGCGATCGCCGAGGCCGTGCGCAACCATCCACCGCGCGCATTGCCATCCGCCGCCCAAGTGGAGGCCGCGTAAATGGCCCGCCACACCCGCCTGTCCGGCCTCGAACCGCTGGTCATCACGCCCGACCTGCTGTTCATCAACGTCGGCGAGCGCACCAATGTCACCGGCTCGGCACAGTTCAAGAAGCTGATCAAGGAAGACCGCTACGACGAGGCCGTCGAAGTGGCCCGCCAGCAGGTCGAGAACGGCGCGCAGGTCATCGACATCAACATGGACGAGGGGCTGATCGATTCCGAAGCGGCGATGACCCGCTTCGTCAACCTCATCTCGTCCGAACCCGACATCGCGCGCGTCCCCTTCATGATCGACTCGTCCAAGTG
>DHXA01000009.1:1192-2150 GCA_002413455.1 Rhodanobacter sp. UBA5168
GCCGGCCTGCGTTGCCTGCAGGGCAAGGGCATCGTCAATTCGATCTCGATGAAGGAAGGCGAAGAACAGTTCCTCGAACACGCGCGCAAGGTGCAGCAGTACGGCGCCGCCGCGGTGGTGATGGCGTTCGATGAGCAAGGCCAGGCTGACACCTGCGAGCGCAAGGTGGATATCTGCACGCGCGCCTATGAACTGCTGACGACGAAGCTCGACTTCCTGCCCGAGGACATCATCTTCGATCCGAACATCTTCGCCATCGCCACCGGCATCGAGGAACACAACAACTACGCGGTGGATTTCATCGAAGCCACCCGTGAACTGAAAAAGCGTTTCCCCGACTGCCATATCTCCGGCGGCGTCTCCAACGTGTCGTTCTCGTTCCGCGGCAACAACATCGTGCGCGAAGCGATCCATTCGGTGTTCCTGTACCACGCGATCCGCGCCGGCATGGACATGGGCATCGTCAACGCCGGCGCGCTGACGATCATGGACGACATCGACCCGCCGCTGCGCGAGCGCGTCGAGGACGTGGTGCTGAACCGCCGCGACGACGCCACCGAGCGCCTGCTGGAGATCGCCGACAACTACAAGGGCAAGCGCGGCGAAGCGGTGGTCGAGACGCTGGCCTGGCGCGAGAAACCCGTGCGCGAACGGCTCAGCCACGCGCTGGTGCACGGCATCGACCAGTACGTGGTCGAAGACACCGAAGAGGCGCGGCAGCTGTCGACGCGTCCGCTCGACGTGATCGAGGGGCCGCTGATGGACGGCATGAACGTGGTCGGCGACCTGTTCGGCGCCGGCAAGATGTTTCTGCCGCAGGTGGTCAAATCCGCCCGCGTGATGAAGAAGGCGGTGGCCTACCTGCTGCCGTACATCGAGGCGGAAAAACTGCGCACCGGCGACATGGGCAAGAACAACGGCAAGATCATCATGGCCACGGTCAAGGGCGACGTGCACG
>DHXA01000009.1:2371-4419 GCA_002413455.1 Rhodanobacter sp. UBA5168
ATCGGCAAGAACATCGTCGGCGTGGTGCTCCGCTGCAACAATTTCGAGGTGATCGATCTGGGTGTGATGGTGCCGGCGCAGAAGATCCTGGAGACCGCGATCGCCGAGAAGGCCGACATGATCGGCCTGTCCGGCCTGATCACGCCATCGCTGGAGGAAATGAGCCAGGTCGCACGGGAAATGCAGCGGCAGAATTTCCATATCCCGCTGCTGATCGGCGGTGCCACCACGTCGCGTGCGCACACCGCGCTGAAGATCGAACCGCACTACAAGGCCGGCACGGTGTGGGTGAAGGACGCCTCGCGCGCGGTCGGCGTGGCGCAGTCACTGGTGACCAAGGATCTGGTCGAAGACTTCCTGGCAAAGGTACGTGCCGACTACGCCGATGTGCGCGAACGCCATCGCAACCGCGGCCCCGGCAAGCAGCTGGTGCCGCTGGCCAAGGCCCGTGCGCAGCGCTTCAGCTGCGACTGGTCCGCTTACGAGCCGCCGCAACCGCACGATCCAGGCGTGACCGTATTCGACGACTACGACCTCGCCACGATCCGCCCGTATATCGACTGGACTCCGTTCTTCCAGGCGTGGGAACTGGCCGGCCACTACCCGGCCATCCTCACCGACGCCGTGGTCGGCGCGCAGGCCAGCGAGCTGTTCCGCGACGCGCAGGCGATGCTGGACAGGATCATCGCCGGGAAATGGCTGACCGCCCGCGCCGTGATCGGCCTGTGGCCGGCCGCCAACATCCTCGACGACGTCGAGGTTTACACCGATACCACCCGCACGACACGGCTCGCCACCCTGCATAGCCTGCGCCAGCAGGCCGACAAGCCGATCGAACGGCCGAATCTCTGTCTGGCCGATTTCATCGCGCCGAAGGAGTTCGGCAAGCCCGACTGGATCGGCGGCTTCGCGGTCACCGCCGGCATCGGCATCGAGGAACATCTCGCACGGTTCCAGGCCGACTACGACGACTATTCCTCGATCATCCTCAAGGCGCTGGCCGACCGCCTCGCCGAAGCGTTCGCCGAACACATGCACGAACGCATGCGCCGCGAGTTCTGGGGTTACGCACCGGACGAGTCACTCGACAATGAAGCACTCGTCGCCGAAAAGTATCGCGGCATTCGCCCGGCACCCGGCTATCCGGCCTGCCCCGACCACACCGAAAAAACCGCCCTGTTCGCCCTGCTCGACGTCACCAAAAATACCGGCATCGAACTGACCGAAGGCTTCTCGATGTATCCGGCCGCGGCTGTCTCCGGCTGGTACTACTCACACCCGGACAGCCAGTATTTCGTGGTCGGCCGCCTCACCAGGGAACAGGTCGAGGACTATGCCAAGCGCAAGGGCTGGACAGTGGTCGAAGCCGAGCGCTGGCTCGCCTCCAACCTCGACTACGAAACCGAATAGGTTCTGCCACGATCCCGGGCAGGCTGCAGGCCTGCTCGGTCAAGTCACGCGATCGTGTCGCCGGTGACGCTGTTCTTGTGATGGCGCAAGTGCACGAACAGGTTGTAGATCGAGACGAAGGCCGGAAAGAAATTCGAGATGATGCCCACCGAATCGTTCTTGCCGAAGGTGAAATAGGCCAGCAACAACGCGCTGCCCACCACCGACAGCCACCAGAACGACAACGGCATCACCACCCGCTTGTGCTTGCGCGTGTAGTACAGCTGCACGAACCAGCGGCTGGTGAACATCACCGAGCCGAGCAGGCCGACGGCCTTCCACGGCGTCAGCTGGAAGTGCTGCAGGGCGTGCAGGATGCGGGCAAGTTCGGTGCTGAGAAAGTCCATGGTCGGGCGCTTCGGCGTTGGAAGAGTGGCGAGTTTACAGCCACCCACATGCAACGCCGCCCAGCCAGCTGGCGGGCCGCCAGCGCGTCCTGCACGAAACGGTGAGCCCGTATCAGCCATTGACCCGCCCCGCGACTCCCCCTAGAATCTCGCGTTCCCGGCGGGCGGTTAGCTCAGCGGTAGAGCACTGCCTTCACACGGCAGGTGTCACAAGTTCGATCCTTGTACCGCCCACCATCGATACTGAAACCG
>DHXA01000112.1 GCA_002413455.1 Rhodanobacter sp. UBA5168
AGCAAAATCAGAGTTTCCTTAGAGGCGTGACAAAACCGCAATATTCACTTCCTAACCTTGGTGAGCACATCACCGCTACCTATCTGGTACATGGCCAGTACGTCTGTCATTTCTATGAGAGGATTCGGCTTGGTTTGCCCATAAGGCGATGTTTGGATGGTGAAGCTATCGCGCGAAATCACGCTGTTTGCGATTGGTGGAGTCGGCGGGCTGGTGGTCGATGCCGGGGTGGTGCAGCTGCTGGTGGCTATGGAGAACTGGAATCCCTACCTGGCCCGCGTGCTGTCGTTTCTGACGGCGTCCACATTTACCTGGTGGTGGAATCGTCACTACACCTTCGCCACGCGCCGCAGCGATCGCGCCGCGCACGCCGAGTGGCTGCACTGGATAGGGCTAATGAGCTTCGGTGCGCTGGTAAATTACGGGGTTTACGCACTGTTGCTGATGAATTTTGCGGCCTTGCATCGCTGGCCAGCGGCGGCAGCGGCGGCCGGTTCGGCCGCCGCTGCGCTAATCAACTTTTCGACAGCACGCAAGATGATTTTCAAGAGCCCCAAGACACCAGCGTAAGCCTGCGGTGCAGCGACGGCGGCAGTAACCGCTGTGCTCACTTCTACACGGCGCTGGCTGAGTATCGGCTAGAATTCGGCGACTCCGCAAAGCGGACAATAGGGAACTTCATGACAACATTCCGCGACCTACGCGTGGCAGTGCTGATTCCTTGCTTTAACGAGGCAGTCGCGATAGGTGATGTCGTTCGTGCATTTCAGGCGCACCTGCCCGGAGCGCGGATATACGTGTACGACAACAACTCCACGGACAGGACAGCCGACATCGCGCGAGGTGCTGGCGCATGCGTCCGCTTTGAGGGAATGAAGGGCAAAGGTCAGGTCGTGCGGCGGATGTTCGCCGATGTCGACGCTGACGTATGTGTTCTGGTCGATGGCGATATGACCTATGACGCCAGTGCGGCGCCGGCGATGATTCGCCGATTGCTCGACGACGGTTTGGACATGGTTGTCGCCTCACGCGTCAGCGATGATCAGGCGGCTTACCGGCGTGGTCACGAGTTCGGCAATCGGGCGCTGACGCGCTTGGCCAGCCTGATTTTCGGTGCCGACACGTTCACGGACATGCTGTCCGGCTATCGCGTTTTCTCGCGGCGATTCGTGAAGTCCTTTCCAGCCCACGCGCAAGGTTTTGAAACCGAAGTGGAGCTGGCCGTGCACGCGATGGAATTGCGCATGCCGGTGGCGGAGATGCCAAGCCGCTATTCCCCGCGACCCGAGGGATCGCACAGCAAACTCAACACGTATCTCGACGGCTGGCGAATTCTCAAAACCATCGGGCGGCTATTCAAGAACGGCCGCCCTTTGATGTTTTTCTCGTGCTTGTGCGCAATCTGTTTTGTTATGGCCGTCGGGCTCTCGTTGCCTCTGCTAGACACGTACCTGGCGACGGGTTTGGTTCCTCGATTCCCCACAGCAATCCTGTCTTCCGCCATTGGGTTGCTGGGCGGAATATTTCTTATTTGTGGGCTTGTGCTGGAAACGGTAACGCTCGGGCGGCGCGAAGGTAAATATGCGACCTATCTGAGTTGCCCACCAGTCAACGGATGGGATGATTGATGCGTAAGCCCGACGCGCGGCTATTTACAGGCGGTTGGGCGCTGCTCGCATGTCTTTTGGCTGGTGCGATCTATGCCATGCAAAAAGGCCAGGACAGCTCCTGGGATTTGAAAAACTACCATCTCTACAACGCCTGGGCGTTCTTCCACGATCGGCTAACGATCGACTTGGGGCCGGTAGGGCTGCAGGGTTTTTTTAATCCGCTTCTAGATTTGCCCTATTTCTGTCTCGGTACGGGCTGGCTGCACCGTTGGCCCCGCGCGCTGAGCGGTGTTCAAGGCCTTTGGTATGGTGCCTTGGTTTTCGTCGTCATACGAATTGCCGCACGTTTCGCACAGATCCGCGGCCGGGCCTTCGGGTACGTGGATCTGTTGGCGGTGGCGGTCGGTGTCACCGGAACGATGGTGTTGTCGCAAGCGGGAACGAGCACGAACGAGGTGCCGTTGGCGTTGCTGGTAATGTTGGGATTCTATGTTCTTCTTCCAGCCGCCGCCTCTGCGTCGGGCGCACCTTCAGCCGCTGTACGGCAGGCGCTTGTGGCTGGATTCCTTTGCGGGTTGGCGGCAGGACTCAAGCCAACCGCCGTTGTCTATACGCCGGCGATGGCGGCGGCTTTGTGGCTGGCAGGTGGCGGCCGGGTGGCCGCCTTCAAACTGAGCGTGATATTTGCAGGTGCAGCCTTTGTTGCCTTCCTGGCCGCTTACGGCTGGTGGGGTTGGCGGCTCTACCAGTTGACGGGCAATCCGGTGTTCCCGCTGTTTAACCAGGTCTTCCATTCGCCATGGGTCCCGCCAGTCGGTGGCACCGATCGTCAGTTCATGCCGAAAGACATTTGGCAATGGTTGTTCTATCCGTTCTATTGGGTACGCCGGAACGCTTATCAGGGCGGCAACATGTTTGCCGACTCGCGTTATGCGGTCGCAATGATCGCAGCTGCCGTTTTGGCCTTGGTAGCGTGTACTGCCCGCGCAAGGCAAGCTGCCGGTGCGCCAGCAGTACGGTTCCTGCTCCTGTTTCTAATCTTCAGCTACGTGTTTTGGTTGAATCTGTATTCGATCCTGCGCTATGCCGTGCCGTTCGAAGTTCTGACGGGATTACTAATCCTCTTCGGGCTGGAGGAAGCGATTGCTGCCGTTCGCGACGTAGAGTCCAAGCGTTGGACCATTTGGATGATGACAGTCGCTACAGCGCTTATGCTGGGTTTTACACGCTACCCCGATTGGGGGCATTCGCCGTATGCGGCCGTCGCGTTCGATGTACAGCCGCCGCTAATCGCACTTGATTCGACCGTGCTTATTGTCGGGCAGCCGAACGCGTACATCGTTCCATTTTTCCCCCACGCCACACTCAGCCGATTTGTCGGCGTCAGCTGGCTAAGCGCCGGCGCCGAACATTTCCACCTCGGCGAGCTCACCCGCGAGGCTATCAGGAACCATACGGGCTTGCTCTATGCGGTAACCCGTGACGTAAACAGCGAAGATCAGGCGCAGTTGCTGCGCATCTTGCCGGGGTCGCATCTGGCGTATTGTCAGCCCATTGTGACGGCTATGGAGCGCACGCTGCGCGGCACGGATCTATCCGACGGGTTGCGCCTTTGTCGGGTTGTGCAGACCTGAATAATGGCCAGCGAAGCGGACCTATAGGGGCTGGAGGCTGCGATGACGTTATACCGACACTGTCCAGCAACGCTAGAACGCCACGAACCTGCCTCCGAGATGGTTCACTGCATCCACGATTCTGCCGGCGATCTTCAGTTGCTCACTCGGAACCATTTTGTCTCTATCGTGGGCGCTATCCATGTGTCGATCAGACGTGGGTCTGCCCGATAGACAGAACCAGCGACGAGGTTCTCCAACGGGTACTTCAATACTTCAGTATCCGCTCCTCTCTGAGTATTCGACGGGGTTCTACCCCTGAGGTTTCCCCACAAATCCCTTCGTCCGATCAGTAGGTTACGCGTTGATTGAAGGAGCAGTGCGCGCATGATGCGGTCAT
>DHXA01000168.1:0-16386 GCA_002413455.1 Rhodanobacter sp. UBA5168
CACGGATGCGTGCGTGCGTGGCCGGATCGTCGCCGGCATAGGCGCGGAACAGGTCTGCCCAGCGTCGCGCCAACTGCTGCACCCGGGGCTCGCCGGGTGGGACGCCGGCCTTCATGGCATCGCGCAGCTCGCCGATCAACGGTGGCCATTCATGCATCTGCAGGCCGTAGTTCTCGCGCATGTGTGTCATCTCCGACGGCAGCAGGTAGCGCTCGAAGATGACCAGTCTGGCCCGGATCAGCGATTGCTCGACGAAGCGTTCCACCGCCGGCGTGATCCCATTCCGCTGGCGCATGGCCGGCTCGTTGTCCAGCATGGATTTCAGCCGGGTGAGGAAGGTGGGGTTGTTGCCGGTTCCGCGCTGAACCATCTCCATCCATTGCAGGGCAAGGGCGTGGGCTTGCGGCGAATCGGGTGTCGCGCCGCGATCCATCGCGGCCTGCACTTCGCCGACCAGTGCGTTCCATTGGGTCGGCACGTCGGGATCGCGGTGCAGTGGCAGGTCTTTCAGTTCCTCGGGAGAAAAATACTTCTCGTACATCGTCATCAGCTCCAGCGTGTCCAGCCAGTCGGCCAGGTCAGGGGACTGTCCGTTCGCCAGTTGCGTGCGCAGGTACACCAGCCGCTCACGCAGGTTTGCAGCTTCGAGCAGTTCGCGGTCGATCTGTGCGATCTGGCGGTCGACCACGTCGGCCAATGGCTGTTGGGGTCCGGACAGGGCAGCGCCGATGTCGGTCAGCGACAGGCCAAGCTGACGCAGGGCCTGGATGCGATGCAAGCGTTCGATGTCCGCTCGCGCATAAAGTCGGTAACCGGCACCGGACCGCGATGCAGGCCGGAGCAGGCCGATGGCGTCGTAGTGGTGCAGGGTACGCACGGTCATTCCGCAGCGCCTGGCCAGTTCGCCCACAGTCAACAACATCGTCCCCGCTCCTTTCGCACCGCGTGCTCCCTAGGCTGAGGGCTCACGCTACGTGAGGGTCAAGCGTTGCGGAAGCCGTCCCCGGTGCTGGGCCAAGACTATGGTCGCGCTGATGCCGTGCGCCGGCCTCTTTGCTTTGCCCGGCCGCTCAGGCGGCAACCGCTTCGCTTTCCGGCTCCGCCATCGGAAGCGGGCTGCGGATCAGATGATCGAACGCGCTCAGCGCGGCGGTCGAGCCGGCACCCATCGCGATGACGATCTGCTTGTACGGCACCGTGGTGGCGTCACCGGCGGCGAACACACCGGGCAGCGAGGTCTGGCCGCGCTCGTCGATGACGATCTCGCCACGTGGGGACAATTCCAGCGTCCCCTTCAGCCATTCGGTGTTCGGCAGCAGGCCGATCTGCACGAAGATGCCTTCCAGCTCGACCGTGTGCACGTCGCCGCTGACGCGGTCCTTGTAGACCAGGCCGCTGACCTTCTGGCCGTCGCCCAGCACTTCGGTGCTCTGCGCACTGACGATGATGTCGACGTTCGACAAACTGCGCAGCTTGCGTTGCAGGACGTCGTCCGCACGCAGCTTGCTGTCGAACTCCACCAGGGTGACGTGGCTGGTGATGCCAGCCAGATCGATCGCGGCCTCGACGCCGGAGTTGCCGCCGCCGATCACCGCCACGCGCTTGCCCTTGAACAGCGGCCCGTCGCAATGCGGACAGTAAGCCACGCCCTTGTTGCGGTATTGCTCTTCGCCGGGTACGCCCATCTGCCGCCAGCGGGCGCCGGTGGACAGGATCACGGTCTTCGACTTCAGCGTGGCACCATTGGCCAACTGCACTTCGATGAGCCCACCGGCTTCGGTTGCCGGCAGCAGCTTCTCGGCGCGCTGCAGGTTCATGACATCGACGTCGTAATCCTTGACGTGCTGTTCCAGCGCGGTGGCCAGCTTCGGGCCTTCGGTATAGCCGACCGAGACGAAGTTTTCGATCGCCATGGTGTCCAGTACCTGGCCGCCGAAACGCTCGGCCGCCACGCCGGTACGGATGCCCTTGCGCGCGGCATAGATCGCCGCAGCCGAGCCAGCCGGGCCGCCGCCGACGACGAGTACGTCGAACGCGTCCCTGGCCTTGATCTTTTCGGCCTCGCGGGCGCTGGCGCCGGTATCGATTTTCGCGAGAATCTGCTCCAGGCTCATGCGGCCCTGGTCGAACACTTCGCCGTTGAGGTAGACAGTCGGCACCGACATCACCTGGCGTGCGTCGACTTCGTCCTGGTACAGCGCACCGTCGATGGCGACGTGCTGGATCTTCGGATTCAGCACGCTCATCAGGTTCAGCGCCTGCACCACGTCGGGGCAGTTCTGACAGGACAGCGAAAAATAGGTTTCGAAACGAAAGTCGCCATCGAGGTTCTGCACCTGCTCGATCACGTCCGCAGCGGTCTTGGACGGATGTCCGCCGACCTGCAGCAGGGCGAGCACGAGCGAGGTGAATTCATGGCCCATCGGAATACCGGCGAAGCGCACGCCGACGTTCGAGCCGACGCGGTTGATCGCGAACGACGGCTTGCGCTCGTTGTCGTCGCGGCGCACCAGACTGATCTGACCGGACAGCGCGGTGATTTCCTGCAGCAGCTCGTTCAGTTCGATGGACTTGGCACTGTCATCGAGGGACGCAACGATCTCGATCGGCTGCGTGACCTTTTCCAGATAGGCCTTCAACTGGGCTTTGAGATTGGCATCCAACATGACGGACTCCGTGGGTTTCCTTGGGATGAGCGTGGCGAGCACCCGGGCGAACCCGGGCGTCGTGGTTGCACGATGTTTCGGTGGAGCGGACCCGGAAGAACTCCGGGTCCGTGGCGCATGGCGCGCGGTACTGTTTAGATCTTGCCGACCAGGTCCAGCGACGGCGCCAGGGTCTTCTCGCCTTCCTTCCACTTGGCCGGGCAGACCTCGTTCGGATGGCTGGCGACGTACTGCGCGGCCTTGACCTTGCGCAGCAGCTCGGACGCGTCGCGGCCAATGCCGCCGGCGTTGACTTCAACGATCTGGATCTTTCCGGCGGGATCGATCACGAAGGTGCCACGATCGGCCAGACCGGCTTCCTCGATCATCACGCCGAAGTTACGGGTGATCGCGCCGGTCGGATCACCCACCATCGTGTAGTTGATCTTCTTCACTGCGTCGGACGTGTCGTGCCAGGCCTTGTGCGCGAAATGGGTGTCGGTGGAGACCGAGTAGATCTCGACGCCCAGCTTCTGGAATTCGGCATAGTTGTCAGCCAGGTCTTCCAGCTCCGTCGGGCAGACGAAGGTGAAGTCGGCCGGATAGAAGAACACGACGGACCACTTGCCTTTCAGGTCGGCGTCGCTGACTTCAATGAACTTGCCGCTCTTGAGGGCCTGCGCCTTGAACGGTTTGATTTCGGTGTTGATCAGGGACATCGTTGGTTTTCCCGTGGTGGTTGAAAGTGGGTACGAGGATATGGCGTTCAATTCGATTAATCTAATTGATTGTCAGCATCGCCTCGATTGGTGATGACTATGGCAATGGTCGGTTTGCCAGCTCTCCAAGGAGAGGCCTTGAACTGCGGGCATGACCATGCCTAGCTGGTGGCTGCCAGTCGGTTTCGCAACTGTCTGTCGACAACCGTGGCGGTGACGATATCGCTGCCGACGTTTACCGTGGTGCGCATCATGTCGAGGATGCGATCGACGCCAATGATGATGCCGATGCCCTCGGGTGGAATGCCGAACGTCGCCAGCAGGCCGGCGATCATCGGCAGCGAGCCGCCGGGAATGCCAGCTACCGCCACCGCGCTCAGCACCGACAGCAGCATCAGGACGACCTGCTGGCCCAGCGCCAGCTCCACGCCGAACGCCTGCGCCACGAACAGCACCACGCAGCCTTCGAACAGGGCGGTGCCACTCATGTTCATGGTCGCGCCCAGCGGCAACACGAAGCCGGCCGTGCTGGGTGCAAGCTGCAGTTCATCGCGCGCTATCGCCAGCGAGGCGGGCAGGCAGGCGTTGCTGGAACTGGTCGAGAACGCGGTGATAAGCAGCGGCCGGATCTGCCGGAAATAAGCCAGCGGTGAACGCCCGGCCAGGAAGCGCAGCCACAGCGACATGGTGCCGAACAGGTGCAGCGCCAGGGCGATGGTGCAACCGACCACAAACACCGACAACGCCAGCAGCACGTCCAGACCCACCTTGACGATCACGCTGTAGATCATCGCCGGCACGGCGAACGGCGCCAGCTGCAGGGCGAAACCCACGATCCGTGTCATCAGCTCGGTGATCGTGTCGAGCGCGGCCTGTACCCGCTTGCGCTCCTTCTCCCTCAGCTGGGTGGCGGCGGCACCCACCAGGATCGCGAACACGATCAACGGCAGCACGTCGCCCAGCGCGTCCCGGCTGGACCCGGCCACCGCGCCGAGCAAGTTGCGCGGCATGAACATCTCCACCAGCGTGGCGAAGCTCATCCCCGGCTGCGCGGCCTCCCTGTCGATGGTCTGTTGCGCACGGCTACCGTATTCCTGCATCAGCTGGGTGCGTGCCTGCTCATCCAGGTGATGGCCCGGCTGCACCGTGTTCATCATCACCAGGCCGATCGCCACGGCGATGCCCATGTTGAGGAAAAACAACAGGAAGGTGCGGCCGGCCAACGGGCCGAGTCGATCCAGCCGGCCGAGCTGGGCAACTCCGGAAGCCAGAGACGTAAACACCAGCGGGATCACCACGAAGAACAGCATGCGCAGGAAGATCTGTCCGAGCGGGTCGAACACGGCGCCGGAGATCTTCTGCATCACGCCCAGTGTCGCCGGGTGCAGTCGGCCAATGCCCAGGGTAACCACGGCAGCGACGATGCCGATCACCAGACCCCACAGGATGCGTTTTGCCAGAGGCGTCGATGTGCTCATGCGGTTGAATGTAGGGGCTGACCGTGGCTTCGTCACGCAGGATTTTGCGGCGATGCCGATGATCCTGGGCCCGCCCGAACGACCGCGACGGAGGCCGGGCCTCGCACTGCGCTAAAATGGCCGCTTTGACGGAGGCGACATGACTCATCCAGCATCCCCCGGCGCGCGCTTCCGCGCCGCCGTCGCCGAGGAACAGCCGTTGCAGGTCGTCGGCGCGATCACCGCCTATGCCGCACGGATGGCCAAGCGCAGTGGCTTCAAGGCGATCTACCTGTCCGGCGGCGGTGTCGCCGCCAACTCGCTGGGCATGCCGGATCTTGGCATCAGCTCGATGGAGGATGTGCTCACCGACATCCGCCGCATCACCGACGTCTGCGACCTGCCGCTGCTGGTCGATGTGGATACCGGCTGGGGCGGCGCGTTCAACATCGCCCGCACCGTGCGCTCGATGATCAAGGCGGGCGCCGGCGCGCTGCACATCGAGGACCAGGTTGCCGCCAAGCGTTGCGGCCATCGTCCGGGCAAGGCGATCGTGTCGAAGGACGAGATGGTCGATCGGGTCAAGGCTGCGGTGGACGCGCGCAGCGACGAGCAGTTTGTGATCATGGCGCGCACCGACTCCATCGCGGTGGAAGGTCTGGAGTCGGCGATCGAACGGGCGCAGGCCTGTGTCGAGGCCGGCGCCGACATGATATTTCCGGAGGCGATCTACACACTGGAGCAGTACCGCCAGTTCAAGGCGGCGGTGAAGGTGCCGATCCTCGCCAACATCACCGAGTTCGGCCAGACCCCGCTGTTCACCCGCGAGGAACTGGCCAGCGCGAATGTCGACATCATCCTGTACTGCTGCGGTGCGTACCGGGCGATGAACAAGGCGGCGCTGAATTTCTACGAGACGGTGCGCCGTGACGGCACCCAGAAGGCGGCCGTGCCGACCATGCAGACGCGCGAGGAGCTGTACGACTACCTCGACTACCACGCTTACGAGCGCAAGCTGGACGAGCTGTTTGCCGACGGCAAATCCGACTGATTGACCGATTCATTCCTTCACCAGCTGTGCCCGCAAGTCGGCGCATCTTCCCTGATCGAGGTTCCATCCATGAGCGAAACCACGCAAACGCTGCCCAAGGCCAAGAAATCCGTCGCGCTGTCCGGTGTCGCCGCAGGCAATACCGCGCTGTGCACGGTCGGGCGCAGCGGCAATGACCTGCATTACCGTGGCTACGACATCCACGACCTGGCCGCCAAGGGCTGCTTCGAGGAAGTGGCTTATCTGCTGGTGCACGGCGTATTGCCGACCTGGACCGAGCTGAACAACTACCGCGCGCGGCTGAAGCGCCTGCGCGGTCTGCCGGCGCCGGTCAAGGCGGCGCTGGAGCTGCTGCCGGCCGCCACGCACCCGATGGACGTGATGCGCACCGGCTGCTCGGTACTCGGTACGGTGTTGCCGGAAAAGGACGACCACAACGTCACCGGCGCGCGCGAGATCGCCGATCGGCTGATGGCCAGCTTCGGCTCGATGCTGCTGTACTGGTATCACTTCAGCCACAACGGCAAGCGCATCGAGACGCAGACCGACGACGAGTCGATCGCCGCGCACTTCCTGCATCTGCTGCACGGCAGGAAGCCCAGCGACCCGCACGCACAGGCGCTGGACAAGTCGCTGGTGCTGTACGCCGAGCACGAGTTCAACGCTTCGACGTTCGCTGCCCGCGTGATTGCGGGCACCGGTTCGGACATGTACTCGGCGCTCACCGGTGCGATCGGTGCGCTGCGCGGCCCGAAACACGGAGGTGCCAACGAGGTGGCGATGGAGATCATCGCGCGCTATCGCAATGCCAACGATGCGGAGGCCGACATCCGTGCCCGCGTCGAGCGCAAGGAGATCATCATCGGTTTCGGCCATCCGGTGTACACCGTGTCCGATCCGCGCAACGAGATCATCAAGGAGATCTCGCGCAAGCTGTGCACGGACGGCGGCAACCCGACCCTGTTCGACGTCTCCGAACGCATCGAGAAGGTCATGGCCGAGGTCAAGAAGATGTTCCCCAACCTCGACTGGTTCTCCGCCAGCGTGTACCACATGATGGGCGTGCCGACCGCCATGTTCACGCCGCTGTTTGTCATTGCACGCACCTCCGGCTGGAGCGCGCACGTGATCGAGCAGCGCGAGGACGGCAAGATCATCCGCCCCAGCGCGAACTACACCGGGCCGGAAGACCAGGCCTACGTGCCGATCGACAAGCGCTGAGCAATCGTTTTTGTTCACAGAAGGGGAAGGGGGCCGCAAGGCTCCTTTCCTCTGCAAGGGCGGCGGGTCCCGTCCTCTTGAGCAACAGGTGGCGACGGGGCTCGGTGTATCACTTCTGTTACATATCGTCGGCACCTTGTTGATTGAAGGATGCGTCCCGCGAAGCGCCGTGCGACGGGGATTTGTGATCTGCATTGATCGGACGTGTTACAGAAATGAAACAGTTGCCGATTCCCTTCGCGCATGCGGACTCTGCACTATCGACAAGATGATTTGCCAATGAATTGATTTTCAACGAGTTCATTTTGATCGAGGCGAAGCTTTTCGGGTGGTCTGAAAATTGCTTCGTTTCTTCTGCTTCAAAAAGCAAACAAAAAACAGGGGGTCACCGCATTGTTTCGGGAGAACAGACATGCGAAAGACTCTTCTACTGACAGCGATATGCATCGGCTTGGGACTCACCCTTCCCGCATTGGCCGACGACACCCAGACCGGCGGCGCCGGGGCCACCGCTCAGCGGCACTCCCTTGCGGTGCAGGTCAGCGACAGCTCGACGCATTCGAACAGTTCCACACACTCCAATTCGGACAGCTCCACCCATTCGCGTCAGCGCAACAACAACGGCGATTCCTACGCCAACGGCCAGGGTAGTTCAGCTGCCAACAATGGCGGAACGGCGACCTCGTCGATCGCCTCGTCCTTCAACAGCAGCAGAGCCGTGGCCATAAGCCGGCTGGACGGCGAAGTGACCAACATCACTGCGCTTGGCCTCGGCAATGTCGCGAACAACCTCGGCAACGCCAATGGCGGCGGCGGCGGCTATGGTGGCGACGGTAACGGTGGCAGCGCCAGTGGTGGCAGCGGTGGATCCGGCGGGGACGGCGGGAACGCGCGTTCGCGCAGTGGGTATGCCGGTGGGTCGGGTGCTGACAGCGGCTATGTTGGCGCGCTGAGCGCTGCGCTGGGCGGCGACTCCAGTGGCGACAACCACGCCAATGCACGCGCCCGTTCGCGGGGTGCAGCCAGCACCGGAGGAACGGCGACCGGCGGCAATGGCGGTTGGGCAGGCGGAGCGGGCACCAGTGGCGCTTCGACCGCAAGCAGCGGTGCGGCAACTTCGACCGGTGGCAGCAGCGGCTCAGCCGACAGCACCGGAGGTGCGGGCGGAGCCGGTGGCAGCGGTGCATCCGGAACCGGTGGTGAAGGCGTCGCCGGGGCTGGCGGAAGCGGCGGGGCAGGTGGATCGAACTCGGTGGATGCCGGCACGTTCGACATGTCCAACCACATGGATGGCGCTGCCGCAGCAGCTGCTGGCGTGACCGTGATGGCGCAGAACAGCGGTGTCGGATCGTTGATCCAGCAGAGCGTGAACGTCCAGGCCAACCTCACCGTCGGCCCGTAATGAAGCTTGCACTGTGGGGCGCCCGGCGCCCCACAGTCCTTCCCAATGAGTGTGCCCCGGGCGCCGCCGATGTGGATGCGCGGGTGTTCCGCTGCACGCGACTGCCATGGAGATAAAGCCATGCGAAGAGTCAGCCAGATGCTTTGGCCGGCCACGCTGTTGCTCGGCGCAACGGCGTGGAATGTCATGGCGGCAACGCCCCGGGCGAAACCTGCCTGCATCGAGGGACTGGGGCAGAGCGTCGGCAGCGAGATCCTCGCGGAATCCAGCGGCGGCACCGAGGTCACCGAAATCATGACGCTCAATGGCACCGTGACCAACAACACCACCGATCATGTGCTGACCGGATCGAACGTGATCGGCAACGGTGCCTTCAATGGCGCTGCCGGTGTGCCGATGATGATCCAGAACACCGGCAACAGCGTGCTTATCCAGAACGCCACCATCATCAATGTGCAGCTCCAGCCATGAGCAGCCGGCTGCGCGTCCTGTGCTGGCTGGTTCCGACGTTCGTCGCGGGGCTGCTGGCGTCGATGCCGCTGGTGGCGGCGTCGGTCGCCTTGCCTGGTGCACAAGGCGGCAGCTACAGCCTGCACATGACCAGCCTCAAGGAAATCCGCTACCGGAACACGATCCGCCAGAGATACGATTTCAGCTGCGGCTCGGCGGCCGTGGCGACCTTGCTCACCTATCAGTACGGCTATCCGGTGAACGAGCAGGAAGCGTTTGTGCAGATGTATGCGCACGGCAATCAGCCGAAGATCAACCGCGAGGGTTTCTCGCTGCTCGATATCAAGCGTTTCCTGCAGGCCAACGGTTTCGAGGCGGATGGTTTCCGGGTGTCGCTGGACAAGTTGCGTGATGAAGGGATTCCCGCGATCGCGCTGATCGACGAAAGGGGGTACCACCACTTCGTGGTGATCAAGGGCCTGCGCGCAGGCCGTGTCCTGCTGGGCGATCCGGCCCGCGGCACGCGTTCGATACCGCGTGCGCAGTTCGAGGCGGCGTGGAAGAACGGCCTGGTTTTCGTGATCCACAACCGCCGTGCGCTGGCGGTGTTCAACAACAGTGACGACTGGCGCGCTGCGCCGATGGCACCCATTCATTCCGCCATTGACCGCACCGGCCTGGGCAACATCACGCTGCCCAAGCGCGGTCCGGGGGACATCTGAGTGCCGCCATGAGCCAGATTCGGGTCAAGTTTTGCTGTCTCCGCGCGCTGGCCAGCCTGCCGTTTGCCGCGAGCGTGGCGCATGCGCAGGATTCGCCGATGGCGACCCAACCTGCACATTGGCCGACTGCGGTCAGCGACCGCCAGCTCGATGACACCCGCGGCGGATTCGACTTCGGCAACGGGCTGCTGGTGTCCTTTGGCATCGATCGCGTCGTTTACATCAACGGCAGCCTGGTCTCCAGCACCAGCGCGTACGTTCCCGACGTTGGTCGGACGACGCCCGACCAGGCCGGCGCACTCGCCGCCGCCACGGGTACGGTCAGCATCGTGCAGAACGGCGCCGGCAACAGCGTCGACCCGGCCACATTCGACCGCGCGACGGCCGCGACGGTGATCCAGAACAGCCTCGACAACCAGGACATTCGCAGTTTGACGACGATCAACGTCGCGGTGAACAGCCAGGCTGCATTCCGCAACCTGGGCCTGCAGGAAGCTTTGCAGACAGGCCTGATCGGCTCGTTGGGACACTGACCCCTTCCGAACGGAGCAGGCATTGCGGCGTCGCCACGGCGCCATCCGAGCCAATGAGGAAACGCGATGTCCCGCAAATCATGGCGAAGCAGGTGCTCGACCGGCTGCACGGGACTGCTGCTGCTCGGTGGGGCAGCCAACGCGCAGAATTTCATGCCGCCAACGTACAGTCCGCCGGCTACGAGTTCGGCCGAACTGTCGGCGGTAATCCGCAAGAGCATGCTTGAGCAGAACGCGCGCATCGAAACGCTGCAAGCCCAGCTCGCCGCACAGAGCGCGCAGATCGAGGCGATGAAACGTGCGCTCGCAGCGCAACAGGCCGACTACCGTGCATTGCGTCATGCGGTCGATCTGGACGTGCTCGAGCAGCAGCGTGCCGGCAACGTCAGGGCCGGCGGCTCGATGGCCAGCGCATTGTCGATGCCGACGGGCAACGCGATTGCCGATGACGTCGTGCCCGCGGGGCAGACGCCGCAGCGTACGGTGGGGCAGGCGCCCGAGCACGACGAGCGGCCACCGGCCGTGGCGCCGATCTTCAATCAGCCCGGTGTGCTGACCCCGCGCGGCAAGCTGGTGGTGGAACCTTCCTATCAGTTTGGCTATTCATCGGCCGATCGGGTTGCCCTGATCGGCTATACGGTGATCCCAGCGATCCTGATTGGCCTGATCGACGCGCGGCAGGTCAAGACGACGACGCAGACAGGGGCAGTCGCGTTGCGCTACGGGCTCACCAATCGGCTCGAGGTGGAACTGCGGGTCCCCTACGTCTACGGCCACACCGACACGATCAGCCGCGAGATCTTCACTGGCAGCGCTACCGACAAGGTGTTCACTTCCAGCGGGCATGGCATCGGCGATATCGAGGCTACCGCGCGTTACCAGATGAACGACGGCGGCGCGGATCGGCCGTATTACGTGGGCTGGCTGCGCTTCAAGTCGCGCACCGGCCGGGATCCGTTCGAAGTCACCACCGATTGCGTCAACCGCTGTGTGCAGAACGCGACCGGCACCGGTCTGCCGCTGCAGCTGCCGACCGGATCGGGTTTCTATTCGCTGCAGCCGGGCATCACCTGGCTGTATCCCTCCGACCCGGTGGTGTTCTTCGGCAACCTCAGTTATTTGCATAATTTTCCTCGCCACAATGTCAGCAGGACCGTGCTGCTCGGTGGCAAGGAACCGTTGGGTACAGTGCGGGTAGGTGGCATTGCCGATGTTAGCGTCGGCATGGGACTGGCGTTGAACGAAAAGGCGTCGATGAGCATCGGTTACGACCAGAGTTTCATCGGCACCACCAAGCAGAACGGGAGGACTGTGCCTGGTTCGGCCAGGAGCGTGCTGGGCACCCTGCTGGTCGGCGGCTCCTATCGGCTGAACGACCGGCGTACCTTGAACTTCACGCTCGGCGTCGGCGTAACCCGTGATACGCCGGATGTCAGTGTGACGATCAGAATGCCGATGATGTACTGATTGCTGGCCGCGTCAATTGACGAGGGTCTTCAACCGCCTGCGTCGTCGTTGCATCAGCCAGCCGCCGCCGCAAACGCTGACCACCAACAGTGCGTCCAGGGCGTACTTTGCCCAGCTGTGTGCATCAAACCAGCCACTCAGCCAGTGGTCGTGCGAAATCATCCTGCCCGCGGTGAACGCAATCGCGCCGGCGCCGATGTACATGATGATCGGGAAGCGCTCGATCAGTTTCAGTATCAGGGTCGAACCCCATACCACCAGCGGCACGCTGATCAACAGACCGATGATGACCAGACCCAGGTGGCCCTTCGATGCGCCGGCGATCGCCAATACGTTGTCCATGCCCATCAGCGCATCGGCAACGATGATCGTGCGCAGGGCGTCCCAGAACGAATCGGCGGCGCTGATGTTGGGATCGTCGTCGGCATCATGGCGCAGCAGCTTCCACGCGATCGGCAGCAGAAGGACGCCGCCGACCAGCATGAGCCCGGGGAGCTTGAGCAGAAAGACGACCACGGCGGTGAGTGCAAAGCGGACCGCCACAGCGCCGAACGTACCCCAGAACACGGCCTTTTTCTGCAGCGCCTTCGGCAGGCGGCTGGCCGCCATGGCGATGACGATGGCGTTGTCGCCGGCGAGCACCAGGTCAAGCAGGATGATGGCCAGCAGGCCGGAAAAGAAGTCGGTACCAATGAATGCCATGCGGGATTTCCGTGCGCGTCGGACAATGTAGCGGACACGAACGCGCGCGGCCCGTGTCCACCACAAAAGTCTCGTTCGCAGCATGGCTGCCGAGGTGACCGGAGCGAATGCGTCGCTCGTGTTGACGATCACCACACCGGGGCAGGTGAACCTGCGCCGGGAACTACTCCCTTCTGGGATGTGTTTGAACGATTGTCGGGGCGTGCGATGTTGCGGTCAAGCAACGAACGATGCGCCAGTCAGCTAAAATGGAGGTTTCCCCTGTTGCGAGATCCATCATGAGTGCGCACGACATCCGTTCTGCCGTCCGTCCCGATCCCGACCAGCCGCTGGTCGATATCGCCGATTACGTGGTCGATTACCAGATCGACTCGAAGGAGGCTTACGACACCGCGCGCTACATGCTGCTCGATTCGCTTGGCACCGCCATGCTGGCGATGAAGTTTCCCGAATGCGTGAAACATCTTGGGCCGCTGGTCCCGGGCGCCACGCTGCCGGGCGGTGCTCGCGTGCCGGGTACCAGCCATGAACTCGATCCGGTACAGGCTGCCTTCGCGATCGGTACACAGATCCGCTGGCTGGACTTCAATGACACGTGGCTGGCTGCCGAGTGGGGGCATCCGTCGGACAACCTCGGCAGCATCCTCGCGGTGGCTGATTACCTGAGCCGCAAGGCGGAACGCGAAGGTGGTCAGCCGCTGACCGTACGCGACGTGCTCGGCTACGCGATCAAGGCGCACGAGATCCAAGGTTGCTACGCGCTGCTGAACAGCTTCAACCGGGTGGGCCAGGACCATGTGATTCTCGTAAGGCTGGCCTCCACCGCGGTTGCCACCGCGATGCTCGGCGGGGACAAGGCGCAGATCACCACCGCCGTGTCGCACAGCTGGATCGACAATGGCGCGTTGCGCACTTACCGTCATGCGCCGAACACCGGTCCGCGTAAAAGCTGGGCCGCCGGCGACGCCTGCCGTCGGGCGGTGACCCACGCGATCAATGCGGTGTATCGCGGCGTTGTCGGCTATCCATCGGCATTGTCGGCGAAGACCTGGGGCTTCTACGATGTGGCGTTCAAGGGCAAGCCGTTCGAGTTCGAGCGTCCGTTCGGAAGCTACGTGATGGAGAATGTGCTGTTCAAGATCAGCTACCCGGCTGAGTTTCATGCGCAGACGGCGGTGGAATGTGCCATGCAGCTGCATGGCATGGTTGCCGACAAGATTGATCTGATAGAAAAAATTGTCATCGAGACGCAGGAAGCCGGTTGCCGCATCATCGACAAGACCGGCCCGCTGGCGAACTACGCCGACCGCGACCACTGCATTCAGTACATGGTGGCCATTCCACTGATCTTCGGCCGTCTCGTCGCCAGCGACTACAACGACGACATTGCCGCCGACCCGCGCATCGACGCTTTGCGCGACAAGATGACGGTTGTCGAAAATCCACAATTCACGCGCGACTATTTCGATCCCGCCAAACGCTATATCGGCAACTCGGTACAGGTGTTCTTCAAGGACGGCAGCAGCACCGAAAAGGTCTCGATCGATTATCCGATCGGACACCGCAAGCGCCGGGCGGAAGGCATCCCGGTGTTGCTGCAGAAATTCGAGGCCGCCATACGCGGCCATTTGTCGGCGCACCAGGTCAGGGCCATCATGGCGGCGACGAAGGACCCGGCAACCCTCGATGCCATGCCCGTGCAACGGTTCCTAGAGCTCTTCACGTTGTAAAGACGATGTGAGTGGAATATTAAGGCGGGCGGATAGTGACAGGGTTGCCCGATCCGCCCATTCTGTTTTGCTCAATCGTTGAAAAAGATCAAATAGCGTGTGTCAGCTTGAAAGCTTGGCATTCGTATCGTCATAAACTTTCCTGAACGAAGTCTCACCGGGATTTAGTTGCAAAGGCGTTAAAGCGCCAACCACTTAACGATTTTGCTACACTCCCCGCCGCTTGTCGCATCAACGCCAAGCAGGGGCTTTAAATGCTCTGAGTGACGTAGTTCAGTTCTGACGCGCGGCTTCCGGTTGGGGTTGAACGGACGCAAAAACCTAATAAATGAGGAGACACCTGATGAAACGTAAGGGCTTGTACTTTCTGATTGCGCTGGCCCTGGGCGGCGTAGGTGCCGTTCATGCGCAGGACACCACTGCTGCTCCCGCCGATGCCGCGACCACCGACACGGCTACCTCGACCTATGATGGTCGCTGGTATATCGCTCCGACCGTGGGCGGCTACTACAACGATACCGACCGCAACACCAACAGCCGTCAGATCTATTACGGGTTGGGCGTGGGTCGTTTCATCGCCCCGAACGCGTCGATTGACCTGTTCGTCGACCGCACCAAGCGTGATGTTGACGGTGGCAATGGCAAATGGGCCAACAACTCTGTCGGCGCCGCCGTCCGTTTCTACGCGGGTGACTGGAACGCATGGCGTCCGTACCTGCTCGCCGGCGTGATGGGCAGCAATCATCATTCGTCCGGCGACAGCGGCTGGTCTCCGGCCGCTGAGCTGGGTGGTGGCGTGTCCAAGACGATCACTGACAGCTCCGACATCCGCATCGAAGCCGGTTACCGTTATGACTGGGACAACAAGACCCAGCCGGCGGAAGACGGTTACGGCGACTGGTTCCTTGGCTTCAGCATCGTCTCGCGCTTCGGCGCTCCGGCCGCGGCTCCGGCCCCGGTCGCTGCAACTCCGCCCCCGGCTGACTGCTCGACGATGGACAGCGATGGCGACAGCGTGAACGATTGCGATGACAAGTGCCCGGGTACTGCTTCCGGCACGATCGTTGGCCCCGATGGTTGCCCGCAGAAGGTCGTGATCGACTTGCGCGGCGTGAACTTCAAGTTCGATCGCCCGAAGAAGGGTGAGACCGACATCTCCAAGTCGCTGGCTGAGCCGAGCGCCGATTCGATCGCAGTGCTGAACCAGGCTGTCGATACCCTGCAACGTTACCCGCAGGTGCATGTGACGGTTGCCGGCTACACCGACTCGAAGGGCACGGACGAGTACAACCAGAGCCTGTCCGAGCGTCGCGCCTCGATCGTCTACAACTACCTGACCGGTCACGGCATCGACGCCAGCCGCCTGGAAGGCCCGATTGGCCACGGCGAGACCAATCCGATCGGCGACAATGCAACCGACTCCGGTCGCGCGCAGAACCGTCGTACGGAGCTGCAGGTTCAGCAGTAATCGGACCTCGGTAAAGCAACACGAAAAACCCGGCTTCGGCCGGGTTTTTTTTGGCTGCCACCGTCAACACACTGTTCGGTGACACACCGTATGGTCGAATACGATGCCACGATAATCCTTGTCGCGCCGTGGCTCCGGCTTATACGCTTGCGGCATGTCCCGTTCACCTTTCCGTTCCGCGCATTCCGCGTCATCCTTGCCAAGGCACGGGCTTGCACGCGTCTTGTCCAAACGGGGCGCATGCTCGCGCAGCCAGGCGGAACAGTGGATACGCGCCGGTCGCGTGAGTGTCGACGGACGTGTCGTGCGCGATCCGTATCACCCGACGCTGATCGATCAACGTCGCATCGTGGTCGACGGCCATGCCGTGGAATCGGTGGAAAGTGTCTATGTGGCGTTCAACAAACCGCGCGGGCTGGTGGTGAGTGCGGCCGACGAGCAGGGCCGCGACACGGTCTACAGCGCACTGGCTGCGGCGGGACTTCCCTGGGTTGGGCCGGTGGGCCGACTGGACAAGGCGAGCGAGGGTTTGCTGCTGCTCAGCAACGACACCACCTGGGCGGCGGGCATCACGACTCCGTCCACGCATCTGGACAAGACCTACCACGTCCAGGTCGCAGGCCAGCCGGATGCGTCGGCATTGGCAGCCATGCAGATGGGCATCAGCGATGGTGGCGATCTGCTGAAGGCGCGACAGGCGAAGCTGCTGCGTGCCGGCGAGAAGAATGCCTGGCTGGAGGTCGTGCTGGACGAAGGTCGCAACCGGCACATCCGCCGTCTGCTGGCGGCGCTGGGTTTCGATGTGCTGCGCCTGATCCG
>DHXA01000168.1:16670-27028 GCA_002413455.1 Rhodanobacter sp. UBA5168
GAAGTGCAGAGTCTCGATACGCGCAACAACAAAAGCTGATTGTGGATGCGTTGCAGGGCAGGCAGCGCCAGCCCTGCAACGTCATGTCAGGCGCCGATCACACCCAATTTCCGACCCACCTTGGTGAACGCGGCAATCGTGTGGTCGAGGTGCTCGCGGGTATGTGCGGCGCTCATCTGCGTACGGATGCGCGCCTGACCCTGCGGCACCACCGGGTAGAAGAAACCGGTGACGTAAATGCCTTCCTCCAGCAATGCGGCGGCCATCGCCTGCGCCTTCGGCGCGTCGTAGATCATCACCGGCACGATCGGATGCACGCCCGGCTTGATGTCGAAGCCGGCGGCGGTCATCTGCTCGCGAAAGTAGCGCGTGTTTTCCTTGAGCCTTTCGCGCAGGTCGCCGGCGCTGGCCAGCATGTCGAATACCTTGATTGCGGCGGCGACCACGTGCGGCGGCAACGAGTTGGAGAATAGATACGGACGCGAGCGCTGGCGCAGCAGCTCGACCACTTCCTTGCGGCCGGTGGTGAAGCCGCCCAGGGCGCCGCCGAGCGCCTTGCCGAGAGTGCCGGTGAAGATGTCGATCCTGTCCATCACTCCGTGCACTTCAGCCGCACCGCGGCCGGTATCGCCAAGGAAGCCGGTGCAGTGGCACTCGTCGATGTGCACCATGGCGTCGTACTTCGCCGCCAGCGCGGTGATCTGGTCGAGTTTCGCGATGAAGCCGTCCATGGAGAACGTGCCATCGGTGCTGATCAGCTTGGTGCGCGCACCGGCCGCATCGGCAGCCTGCAACTGCTTTTCCAGATCGACCATGTCGCTGTTTGCATAGCGGAAGCGTTTGGCCTTGCACAGGCGGATGCCGTCGATGATCGAGGCGTGGTTCAGCGCGTCGGAGATCACGGCGTCTTCCTCACCCAGCAGCGGCTCGAACAGGCCACCATTGGCATCGAAGCAGGCGGCGTAGAGGATGGTGTCCTCGGTACCGAAGAACGCGGCGATCTTCGCCTCCAGTTGCTTGTGCAGGTCCTGCGTGCCACAAATGAAGCGCACGCTGGCCATGCCGAAACCGTGTGTGTCCAGCGCGTCCTTCGCTGCCTGGATCACTTCAGGGTTGTCGGCCAGGCCAAGATAGTTGTTGGCGCAGAAGTTCAGTACCTTGCGACCACCTTCCAGCTCGATCTCGGCGGACTGTGGCGAAGTGATGATGCGCTCCGCTTTGAACAGGCCCTGTTCGCGGATGGATTCGAGTTCGCTGGCGTAGCGCGCCTTGGCTGAGTAGCTCATGGGGAATTCCAACGGTGGGCAAAGCGCCATTGTAGGACGCCAGCCGATCGTCGCGCATGCGGTCGGGCTGCTCAGCGATCAATGCAGACCGAAATCCGCGCGGGTGCCCTTGCCCTTGTCGGCGATGCCCTTGTCGGCGATGCCCTTGGCGTCGAGCCGAGGTGGCTTGATCGCGACCCGTTTGTCGTCCAGCTTGCCGTGCAACCAGTCCTGCACGGCGGCGGCACGGCGTTCGGCCAGCGCGCGCATCGCGGCGGCGTCCGAACTCACGTGGGTTTCCAGCAGGCTGCGCATCTCGTCTGGTTCCAGCGACTTGCTGAGGCCGAGGATGTTCTTTGGTTTTTCGAAATCGGCATGCCGGTACGCACGCCGCAGGTAACGTTCGTACTCATCGGGTGTCACGATTACTTCGGCCAGCGTTGCCGCCGAGGCATCCGCAGCGATCTTGTCGTCCGACTCGTGAGCCAGCTTCTCGCGGTGGATCTGCTCGTCCACTGTCACCTTGCGCAAGCCGGCTTCGTCCAGCGACGGATCCACCCGGCCGCTGATGTCCAGCGTGAGTGCGGGTTTGTGGCCGAGCATCTGCACGATCTGTCCCAAGCGACTCTTGGCGGCTCCATCCAGCACGGCCGAACCCGGCGCGAACTCGACGTAGCCGAGATCTTCGTGGCCGCCGCCGAACGCCGAGGCGAGCAGGCGGAACGGTGCGGTGGCCGCCTTGGCGATGAGGTTGCCGAATGCGCGCATGATCATGCCGCCGAGGCTGAACTGCGGATCGTTCAGCGAGCCGGATACCGGCACGTTCACGTCGATATTGCCTTCGGTGTCTTTCAGCAAGGCCACCGCCAGCTTCACCGGCAAGTGCGATATCCCGGGGCTGTCCATGCGGTCGCCGAACGTCAGCTGGGTGATGAAGATGTGGTTGTCGGCGTTGAGCTTGCCCTGGTCCAGCAGGTAGTGCACATCGGCCGTCAGCTTGCCCTTGGTGATGGGGTAGCCGGTGTACTTGCCCGAGTAGGTACTGAGCCGGGTCAGCTCGATGTCGGTCGCCTTGCCCTTGATGTCGAGAGAGGCCACCGGCACCAGCGGGTTGATGTTGCCGCTGATGTCCACAGGCGAGGCGTCGTCCAGTTTCGCCTGCGCCGCGAGTTCTGCCGGTGGCTCGCCGGCGATGGTGCCGAACGCACCGATGTGGCCGTTGAGGCTGGTGAGGTTGGCGGTGTAGTTGGGCTTGATGAAGTTGTCGGTGTAGTTGAGCTGGCCATTGACGAGACTGATTTCGCCGATATGGATATCGGCTGCCGGCGCGCTGGATGCCGCTGCCGGCGCTTTCGGCAACGCCGGTGCATGGTTGCCGGCACGGGTCACCGACACCGGCGCCTGCTCGCCATGGGCGACCACGTCGGACAGGTTCAGCCGTCCGTTGCTGTTGACGATGACGCGGGCGTAGAACGCATCCAGTGCCAACCCGCCAATATGCACGCGCGGCGCACCGCGGCCATAGCGAAGATCGATGCGAGAGCCAGTCAACGAGCGCCAGCGCAAGAGGTCGTCGCCGGTGAGTTTGTCCTGCACGCGCACGCGTTCGAAAGCGGCATGACCGTTGTAGTCGAACCTGGGCTCGGCCCGGCGACCGTCGTAATGCAGCTTGCCATCACTGCTGAGGCGCGCGCTGGTGACTTGCACGTTCAGCGGTACATCGGCGTAAGGCACGAAACCGGCGACATCCAGCCGCTTGGTGATCAGCTGCAGGTCGGCCACCGTGGGCAGCGGCTGCAGCGTACCGGTGGTGGCGAAGCTGCCCCTGCCGATATGGCCTTCCAGCTCGATCCGGCGTGGCTGGTCAAACTTGTCGTTGAGCCCGTCGACGCTGCCGTTGAGAGCATCGACGAGCAACTGCGTCGGCTTGGCACCGTCGACGCTGCGATCGGTGAGGCGCAATGAGCTTTGCGCGAGGCCAAGTCGGGCAACGCTCCAGCGCCAGGCTGGACTCTCGTCTCCTTTGACGGGCGGGGAGGGCTTGCCGGCGAACAGGCTGGCCAGGTTGATCCGGTCGTCGTGCTCGCGCACTGCGTCTACCTGCAGACCGTTCGCTGTGACCTTGCCCAGTTGCGCGTGGCGGGTAGCCAGGTCGATGCGGGTGATGCCGACATCCAGCTTGCGCCAGGTCACCGGTGTGGCCAGCCCCTTGGCCTGCGGTTCCAGTGCGAAGTCGCTGATGCCGAGCTGGGCCGGTTCGATGTGCACGTTGAATGCTTTGCCCCAGTCCAGTCGCAGCTGGCCGCTGGCGTCGAGCTTGCCTTTCGCGATGCGCGCCGCGATGTCGGATGCGGCGAGCGCCTGCAGCGGTACGAGTACCACCTGTTTCAGGTCGAGCGCGCCGGCATAGTGGCTGGCGGCGAGATCGACATCGCCATGCACGTGGAGGCTGCCGCCGGCGAGTTGGCTGGCCAGATCGAGTTTGCCGGGCGGTCCGGCGAGCGTGCCCAGGCCCAGCAGACTGCCGTGCAATTGGGTCAGCAGCAACCTCGCGTGGTTGGCATCGGTGTAGGTGAGCGCGCTGTCCTGCAGCGTGAGCGCGGCGATGTGCAGATCGGTGAGTGGCGTCTTTTCGGTGCCTGCGGTAGAAGCGGGTGCGCTGGTGAGCGCATCGAAATTGCTGTGGCCACCGGCATGCTGTGTATATAACAGCGCGGCGCGCTCCAGTTTCATGGCACCGAAGTGGTAGTGCGAGGCCAGCGGCTGCACATCGGCCAGCTCGATGCTGCCGCGTCCGAGCCTGGCAATGGCCTCGCCCTGGCTGCTATCGAGCGCGAAGTCATCCAACTGCAGGTTGCCAGTGAGTTGCAGTTGCGGGGTCGGCTGCGCCTGCACGAAATGCAGGGTCAGCTTGCCGCTGAGCAAACCCTTGGGAATCGCCACCGGCATGGCCGTCGGCACGTAGGCGAGGTAGCGCGGCAGGTCGAGCCGGTCGAGCTGGAAGCCGATGGTGGACTCACGATTGCTGGCGAACGGCTTGCTCTGGCCGTCGATGCGCAGCGGGCTGCCGTCGACCATCACGGCCAGCAGCGGCTGCACGAAGATGTCGGTGGAACTGGGCAGGTTGGCCAGGAACGGGATGCCCAGTTCGAGCTTCTCGAGGTGGTGCTGCGCGCCCAGCAGGCGGTCGTCAAAATGGATGTCACCGCCGTGGATGCTGATGTTGGAGAGCGAGAAACGGGCCGGCTGGCTGTCCTGCGGCGCCGGCTTCGCGGTGAGGCGTTCGACCAGGTCGGTGAAGTTGAAACGCTGGTCCTTGCCTCGCGTGATGGTGATCCGCGGCTGATCGAGCCGTAGTTCGTCCAGCACCGGGGCAAGGCGAAACAGCGAACCCCACGACGCATTGAGCGTGAGCTGGTCGATGTCGACGAACGGAGTCTGGCCGTCCGCCTCGGGCAGATGCAGCTTGCCGACCCGCAGGTTCAGCGTGAATGGATTGAAGCGCACCTGGCCCAGGCTGAGCGGGCGCCCGAGCATCGCCACCGAATGGTTCTGCAGGTAGCCGCGCAACAGCGGCGGGACGGCAAGGAAACCGAGCAGTGCGTAGACCAGCAACAGCGCCGCGACCACGATGACGTTGCGCCGGGCGCGATGCGAACGGGATAGTGCCTGCGCGCGCATGCGCAAGGAGTCCCAGAACACAGGCAGGCGCGGCAAGCTCGACCTGGACATACCGACTCCCTGAGATGCTGAATGGCTTGACTTATCCCTGGTGCGGCCCCCATGCGAAACAGGGGCTGACCTGGCCGAGGAATCTAGACCAACAAGGGAGTTCCCCGGCTCTGCCGGGGAGGCAGTAGAGGTTTGGCGTTTACAGGAGTCCATCGGGGAAACTACGGCTCGTGAGCCGCCAAGCACACGAGAGGAGAGTCCGCCGATGGACGAGTACAAGCTTAAATTACACGCAATGGGAGTGCCTTTACCACGTGGTACTCATCCCGAAGTGGTTGTACGTCGAAAGTATCTGAGAGAGGTGCTCCACCCAGCGTAGGGGGCCCAACCAGAGGGCCGCGCCAGCGACCCCGCCCAAGTCGCTTTGAGCGGCTCACACAACCAAAGCCCCCGGCTTTGCCGGAGGATACTCACCCCAGGTGGCTTGAGTTCTCGAGCCAGCGGTCGGCCGCGGCGATGGCTTCCTGCAGGCGTGCCGGCGTAAACGGCTTGGTAAGGATGATCACTCCCTCCGGCGCCCCGTTGACCACATCGGTCTCGGCATAGCCGGTGATGATCACGGCAGGCAGCTGCGGCTTGTCGGCGCGCAGCCGTCGAACCACCTCGGTACCCGAGACCAACGGCATCGCATAGTCGCTCACGACAAGGTCAATCTTGGCGAGGTCCTGGTGCTGCAGCTCGGCCACCTGGGCGCCGTCGGCCGCCGTTGTGACGTGGTGGCCCAGATCGGAAAGAAGGGCGGCGGTTGCCACGCGTACGCCTTCGTGATCGTCGACCAGCAGAATATTTCGGAGGCGCGGGGCGGCCTCCTCAGCCGCATCGACGTGAGTCACACCACCGGCGAGGGCCCTCGTCGCCGGCGCGCGCGGCAGCCAGATTGTCACGCGGGTACCGCGACCCAGCTCGCTTTCGATGTGCAAGGTGCCCCCCGACTGCTGCGCAAAACCATAGACCATGCTGAGCCCGAGGCCGGTGCCTTTGCCCACCGCCTTGGTGGTGAAGAACGGTTCGGCCACACGGTCCAGGAGGTCGGTCGGAATGCCGCTACCCGTATCGGCTACTGAAACCACCACGTAATTCCCCGCCGTCAGGCCGGTTTCGTCCTCGCCACTGACCGTCGCGTTGCGGCCGCTTATGCGGATGGTGCCGCCCTCGGGCATGGCGTCGCGCGCGTTGATGGCGAGATTCATCAGAGTCAGTTCCAGCTGTGCTTCGTCGGCGTAGGGCCACCACAGGTCGGCAGGCAGATCCCACTCCAACATCACCAACCCGCCTAGCGTGTGTGCCAATAGCTGGTTGACCGCGCTGGAGAGCGCGTGCAGCTCGACGTGCGCCGGCTCCAGGTTCTGCTTGCGTGCGAATGCCAGCAGGCGGGAGACCACCTCGCTACCCTGCTGCGCCGCATGCCGGATCATGTCGAGGATCGTGCGATGTTCTGTTGCGAGCCGGGCGCGCCGTTCCAGCAATTCCAGCCCGCTGAGTACGGCGGCGAGCAGGTTGTTGAAGTCGTGCGCGATGCCGCCGCTGAGCTGGCCGATGGCGTCCATCTTGCGCACGTGCAGAAGCTGCGATTCGAGCTCCTTGCGCTCGCTGACGTCGAGCAGCGTGCCGGCGTATTCTTCCGCACCACTCACACCGTCGCGCAACAGCACCGCCTGGGCAAGAAAGTGCTTGTAGGCTCCGTCAGCGCATAACCAGCGATATTCCACCGAGTAGCCGCCACCATCGCGAGCGTCCTCGAAAATGGCGACCGCCCGCTCGCGATCGTCAGGGTGCAGGCGATCGTGCCACAAGGTGGGTGTGGCGAGAATCTCCTTGAAGTCGAATCCCGTGAGCAAACGAAAATTGCCTGTGATGAATTTGGGGATGCGCGGCGAAGCTTGCGGATCTTCGAGGTAGAGAATGATCGGCAGCGATTCGATGATGACCGCGTGATGCTGTTCCGAGCGGCGCAACTCCTGCTCGGCAAGCAACAGCTCGGCGTTGGCGTGCAGGTTGGCGTCGAGCAACTGCTGCTCCTGCTGCGCCTTGCGCCGGATTTCGCGCGTCATCTGAAACAGGTCGACGAATACTGCTGCCTTGGAGCGCAGCACGATCGGCTCGACCGGCTTGAACACGTAATCGACGGCGCCCATCGAGTAGCCGAGCATCAGGTGTTCGTGTTCCTTGTTGATCGCCGAAAGAAAGATGATCGGGATGCGCTTGGTCTGCTCGCGACCGCGGATGATGCGCGCGGTTTCGTAGCCGTCCATGCCTGGCATATAGACGTCCAGAAGAATGACCGCGAACTCCCCCTTGAGCAGGTGGCGCAACGCATCCTCGCCAGACCTGGCCAGCACCACATCGCCGATATCATCCAGCACGGTCTGGATGGCCAGCAGGTTGCGCTCGTCGTCATCGACGACCAGGATGCGTGCCCGCTCGAGTGCGTCAGGCGGTGCACGGTGATCGCCGTGCGTGGCGTGAGTGCTGGTTGACAGCATTTCGGAATCCATGATCAAGCTTCCCCGATCGCTATGCGGCCCGGTGAATGAGCCACCCAGACGCGCAGCAGGGCCAGCAGCAGCTCGATGTCGACCGGCTTGGCGATGTAGTCCGAAGCTCCTGCGTCCAGGCATTTCTGGCGATCGCCCTTCATCGCCTTGGCGGTCACGGCAATCAGCGGCACTTCGGCGATGGTGGGTCGTGCGCGGATTTTATGCATCGTTTCGTAGCCATCCATCTCCGGCATCATGATGTCGATCAGGGCGACATCGATGTCGGGATTCAACTCCAGCAAGGCGATGCCATCGCTGCCGGCTTCGGCATGCAGTACCTCCACGCCATAGCTCTCCAGTACGCTGGTCAGCGAATAAATATTGCGGATATCGTCATCGACGATGAGGATTTTCGCGCCCGCCAGCTCAGGCGCAACGTGCAGCGCAGTGCCCGGATCATTGGACACCAGGGCAAAGGTGTCCGATCGGTTGGCGAGCGCATCGCGTACGTGGCGCGCCAGCTTGGCGAACACGCTGGCCAGCTGATCCGAGGTTGCGGGTTTTTCGGTGATGCCAAGCGCTCCCAGCGAGAGCGCCGAGTGGAGTTTCTCGGCGCCAGAGATCACCTGAACCGGTATGTGCGTCGTCTGCGGATCGTGTTTGAGCAAATCCAGCAGCACCAGTCCGTCGATATCGGACAGACCAAGATCCAGCGTGATCACGTGTGGCTGCAGCTTGCGCGCCAACGCCAGAGTGCCGGCGCCGGCGGTAGCCACCACACCCTTGAGGCCGGCTTCCCTGGCAATGTCCAGCAGGATGGCGGCGAACGCGGGATCATCCTCGACGATCAACGCAAACGGCGAATCACCCAGCGTTTCGCGGTCGTCGGTTACCTCCATGCGGTTGACCAAGGCGTTGGGTACCGTCGCGCCGCTGTTGTCGTAGCGCGCGGTGCTGGCACCGGCCGGCAGCGTCAGCGGTCTCACTGCTTCCAACGGCACGAACAGAGTGAACGTGGAGCCTTGGCCGAGGGTGGAACGCACCTGCAATTCGCCGCCGAGGAGACGAGCGATCTCGCGGCTGATCGATAACCCCAAGCCGGTGCCGCCGTATTTGCGACTGGTGGTGCCGTCAGCCTGCTGGAACGCTTCGAAGATGAGCTTCTGCTTGTCTTTCGGGATACCGATACCAGTATCGGTCACGGCAATCGCGATAGCATGCCGCGCGTCGCGCAGTACCGGGTGGTGGGCGCTCCAGCCGCTGGCCACATGACTCACGGCCAGCGTCACGCTGCCGCTGGCGGTGAATTTGAAGGCATTGGAAAGCAGGTTCAGCACCACCTGCTGCAGACGTTTCTCGTCGGTGCTTATGGAGTCCGGCAGTGCGCTCTCGAACTCAACGCTGAACTGAAGATTCTTGTCGGCGGCCAATTGGCGGAAAGTGCGTTCCATGTGCTGCTTGAGGCTGAGGAGCGGCATGTCGGTGATTTCGATCGACACGGTGCCCGATTCGATCTTCGACAAATCGAGAATGTCGTTGATCAGATTGAGCAGATCGGAGCCGGCCGAGTGGATGGTGCGCGCGAACTCGGTCTGTTTTTCGTTGAGGTTGCCGTGGGGGTTGTCGGCCAGCAGTCGGGAAAGGATCAATAGCGAGTTCAGCGGAGTGCGCAACTCATGGCTCATGTTGGCCAGGAACTCGGATTTGTACTTGGAGGTGAGCGCCAGCTGTTCGGCTTTCTCCTCGACCGCGCGGCGGGCCATGTCGATCTCGAAGTTCTTCGCTTCCACCTGTTTCTTTTCATTTTCCAGCAGCTGGGCTTTTTCCTTCAGCTCCTCGTTGGTGACGTGCAACTCCTCCTGCTTGGTGGTGAGTTCGGTCTGGCGCGCCTGCAGTTCCTGCGTCAGCAACTGCGACTGCTTGAGCAGGCCTTCGGTGCGCATGGTCGCGGCGATCGTGTTGAGCACAATGCCGACCGATTCCATCAGCTGATCGAGAAAGCTTTGATGGGTTTCGTTGAAGCTGTTGAACGAGGCCAGCTCGATCACCGCTTTCACGTCGTCTTCGAACAATGCCGGCAGCACGGTGATACTGGCCGGTACGGCGTGGCCGAGACCCGAGCCGATCCGGATGAACTCACCGGGTACGTCGGACAGCAGCATGGCGCGCTTGTCCGCCGCGCACTGGCCGATCAGTCCTTCCCGCAGCTTGAACATGGGCTTGAGCGTTTCTTTGTTCTCTGCGCCGTAGCTGGCGACGAGGTCGAGTACGGTCTCGTGGTCCTCGCGGCGTGCAACGTAGAACACACCGTACTGCGCGTTCACCAGCGGCGCCAGCTCGGACATGATCAGGTTGGATACCGTGGCCAGATCGCGCTCGCCCTGCAGCATGCGCGAGAACCGGGCGAGGTTGGTTTTCAGCCAGTCCTGCTCCGCGTTCTTCAAGGTCTGGTCCTTGAGGTTGCGGATCATCTCGTTGATGTTGTCCTTCAGCGAGGCCATTTCGCCGGACGCCTCCACCGCGATCGAGCGGGAGAGGTCGCCCTTGGTCACCGCAGTGGCCACGTCTGCGATCGAGCGCACCTGGTTGGTGAGGTTGGCGGCAAGCTGATTCACGTTGTCGGTAAGGTCGCGCCACAGGCCCGCTGCGCCGGGCACGCGCGCCTGGCCGCCAAGCTTGCCCTCGATGCCAACCTCGCGCGCCATGTTGGTGACTTGGTCGGCGAAGGTGGCGAGCGTCTCTATCATGCCGTTGAAGGTGTCGGCCAGCGCTGCTATCTCGCCCTTGGCATCCACCGTCAGCTTGCGCTTGAGGTTGCCCTGCGCCACCGCGGTCACCACGTCGGCGATGCCGCGCACCTGGTTGGTAAGGTTGGTCGCCATCA
>DHXA01000168.1:27354-27506 GCA_002413455.1 Rhodanobacter sp. UBA5168
CGCGCCACGCGCGTCACTTCCGACGCAAACGAGTTGAGCTGGTCGACCATCACGTTGATAGTGTCTTTCAGCGCCAGGATCTCGCCCTTGACGTCCACCGTAATCTTCTTGGACAAGTCGCCCCGCGCCACCGCGGTGGTCACGTCGGCGAT
>DHXA01000093.1:0-3707 GCA_002413455.1 Rhodanobacter sp. UBA5168
AAGCTGCAGGACATCAGCGGGCTCGGCTATGTCACCTATCACGCTGGTGGCGGCTACATCGGTGGCTATGCCAATTTCGGCCAGTCGAACTTCAAGGACATCGAGCGCCGTATCGACCTCGGCGCCATGCATCGCACCGAGACCGGCAAGGCCGACGGCTCGCACCTGGGCACCGGCGTTACCGGCGGCTGGTGGTTCGACTTCGACAAACTGCGCACCGGCCCGTTTGCCAATCTGGAATGGCAGACCGTCAAGGTCAACGGCTACAGCGAGAACGGCAACGACAGCACCGCGATGTGGTTCGGCAAGCAGCAGCGTGATGCGCTGGTTGCCACGCTCGGCTGGCGTCTGCAGGGGCACTGGGACGTCGGCAACACGGTGCTTTCGCCCTACGCCGAGCTGGCGTGGAACCGCGACGACAAGGCCGATCCGCGCATGGTCCGCGCCGGTCTCAACAGCATGAACGGAACGTTCGCGCTGGCCGGCTTCACCCCGGACAAGAACTGGGGCACGGCCGAACTGGGCGTGTCCGCGAAGCTCACCCCGAGCATGACGAGCTGGTTCGGCTACAGCGGCCGTTTCAGCGACACCAGCCAGAAGTACAACGGCTTCAACATGGGCTTCAAAGTGATGTTCTGAGGGCACCAACGCGCAACAAAAAAGCCGCCGGTTGCCCCGGCGGCTTTTTCTTGTGCGTCCATCTGGACGGCTTACTTGTTCTTGCCGCCGGTTGCCATGCTGAGAATTTCCGTGGCCTGCTTCTTCAGCTTCGCCGCGGCGTCCGGATCAAGCGCCTGCACATCGCCACCGACCTCGTGCTGTTTCAGTACCAGCGTGCCGTCATCGGTCCAGCCAGCACGATCGATGGCACTGGGCTTCGCATCACGGCTGGACTTGGTCTCCTGCACGATGGCCCAGACCTTGCCGCCCTTGTAGGCATAGTCGGTGCTGGTGTAGCCCTTGTCGCCGTAATCGACTTCCTCGCGAATGAACTTCACTTCACCCGCCTCGCGGAACAGCTGCCAGCCGCGCGAGTCATCCTTTTCGAGCTTGGTGCCATGGCTGATCTTCATGCCGCCAATAAGCTTCTGTTGGGCGAGGAACTCCGCCAGCACCTTTTCGCCCGGAGTCTGCTCGGCCACCAGCTCGATCATCACGCCGTCATTCTTGCCGCCCTTGGCCAGCACCGGTGCCTGCATCGGCATCGAATAATGACGCTCGCCATCGGTCAGGATCGCCTGCACGACATACAGGTCATCCGGCTTCACCTCGGCCGGATTGAAGGTCAGCTTGAACGATTGCGGGAACGTGCCCGCCGGCGCCGTCTTGCTTGCCAGCGGCGCGGAGCCTACGGCGTTGGCCGAGACATCGACGAGGTTGAGCACCAGCGTGGCGTTCGCCGACGGCTGGACCGAGCCGCGCACCGAGACGGTGCCGCTCACTTCGCCGGGGATCTTGTTGGCCACAGCTGCCGTATCCGCAGAGGCAGGCGTTCCGCTCCCCGCCTCCGCCTGCGACGGATGGGGAGCATTGCAACCGGCCAGGCCCAGGGCCGCGACCGACATCAGCGACAAAACCGTCTTGCGCATGGGAAAACCTCATCAACGTGAAAACAAGCACGAAAGCCGTCAGGCGCTGTGCGCCGCTGGCTTTACGCGGGGGAAGTTCCAAGCATAGCCCAAAAGTACCGGCGCGGAAAAGTCAAGCCAGCCGAGGGCTCGACATGCGCACGCGTACGCAATTCCGGCGATGCGGCCGCGCATGCCCGCCGACGATCAAGCTGCTCAACCACGCCGCAATGCCCGATGGGCAATGTCGCGCCGGCAGAAGGCGCCGTCGTAACGAATGCGGCTTGCCGCGGCATAGGCATGCTCGCGTGCCGCGGCGATATCCCTGCCCAGCGCGCACACGGTCAACACCCGGCCACCCGCGGTGACGGCACGACCCTCGGCGTCCAGCCGGGTGCCCGCGTGAAAAACCTTCACGTCGACATCGGCCGGCGCGTCCAGACCGTCGATCACGTCGCCACTGCGCACCCTGCCCGGATACCCGCCGGCTGCCATCACCACGCCGATTGCCGGACGTGCATCCCAGCGCGCCCTGGCAAGTTCCAGCCGCCCGTCCAGGGCGGCGTCGATCAGCTCGACCAGGTCGGACTTCAATCGCAGCATGATCGGCTGGGTTTCCGGATCGCCGAAACGCACGTTGAATTCGATCACCTTCGGCGCGCCGCTGCTGTCGATCATCAGGCCGGCGTAGAGGAAGCCGATGAACGGCGCACCCTCGGCCGCCATCCCGCGCAGGGTCGGCTCGATCACTTCCTTCAGGATGCGCTGCTCGACTTCGGGCGTGACGACTGGCGCGGGCGAGTATGCGCCCATGCCGCCGGTGTTCGGGCCGAGATCGCCCTCGTCGCGGCGCTTGTGGTCCTGGCTCGAAGCCATTGGCAAGGCGTGACTGCCGTCGCTCATCACGATGTAGCTGGCTTCCTCGCCGTCGAGGAACTCCTCGATCACCACCCGCGCCGACGCATCGCCGAAGCTGTGCGCACCGAGCATGTCGTGCAGCGCCAACTCGGCGTCGGGCAGGGTCAGTGCGACCACTACGCCCTTGCCTGCAGCCAGGCCATCGGCCTTGATCACGATCGGCGCACCGTGCTGGCGCACATACGCCAACGCCGGATTCAACTCGCTGAACACCGCGTAGTGCGCGGTGGGAATGTTGTGCCGCTGGAGGAAATCCTTGGCGAAGGCCTTGGAGCCTTCCAGCTGCGCGGCGATCGCGCGCGGGCCGAAGATGCGCAGGCCGGCGGCGCGAAACCGGTCGACCACCCCGGCCACCAGCGGCACTTCGGGCCCGACCACGGTCAGGCCGATCTTCTCGCGCTTCGCCAACGCGAGCAGGCCCTCGAGGTCATTCATCGCGACGTCGGCGTTGCGCACGCCCGGCTCGTGCGCCGTACCCGCGTTGCCGGGCGCCACGATCACTTCGTCGACCTGCGACGACTGTCCGAGTTTCCACGCCAGCGCGTGTTCGCGCCCGCCGCCACCGATGACGAGAACCTTCATCCCTTGCACTCCGGATACATCGCACGCCATGCGGCGCATTCGCGCATTGTAGCGGCTGCGGCGGCGCGCTCACCAAGCTCAGTCGTGGCGGTGCAGCAGTTCCAGCAGCGCCGCACGCGGCAGCTTGCCGGTTTCGTTGCGGGGGAGCGCGCGAACCAGCCGCAGCGGACGCGGCAGAAACAGTGGATCGATGGCACGGCGCAGCGCATCGAGAATCGCGTGTTCATCCAGCCCCGGCGCTACCGCCAGGGCAGCAATGCGATGCACGCCGAGGGCGTCGCCGTCATCGAGCTGGAACACTACGCCGTCCTGCACGCCGGGCACCGCCAGCAGGCGCCGGCTCAAGTCCGCCAGCGAGGCCCGCTTGCCGGCAATTTCCAGCATGTCGGCGTGCCGGCCGCGCAGGCGGAAGCGACGGCCACCATCGGCCAGGCTGACGATATCGGCCAGTGTGATCGGCACGTCCAGTTGCGGTGCCTCGACCGCGGTGCCGTCCGGCTGGGGATGCAGGACCACCTTGTCGTACAGCGACCAGTCCTCATCCACGGCAGGGCGGCGGCTGGCGAACACGCAGGTTTCGGTGGAGCCGAATACTTCCAGCACGGGTGCGCCGAATCGCTGCTCGGCGGCCTGCGCCAG
>DHXA01000093.1:3956-24325 GCA_002413455.1 Rhodanobacter sp. UBA5168
TGCACCGGCGTGGTCACCAGCAGCCGTGGCACCGGCACTTCCGCCAGGGCTGCAGCCACGTCGGCCGGAAAGAACGGCCGCCCGGAATGCACGCCGATGTCACCCAGCAACGGCAACAGCACCGACATCTCCATGCCGTACATATGTTGCGGCGGCACCGTGGCGACGACCTCGAACTGCGGCCCGACGGCCGCCAGCAGCATCGCCAGATTGCCGGCGTTGCTGGCGTGGAAGCTGGCCCAGGTTTTCGCGTTGGCGCTCGGCGTGCCGGTGGAGCCGGAGGTATAGCCGATCGCCACCACCTGATCGGCCGGGATCAACGGCCATCCCGTGTTCGTGCTTGCCGGCGGCATCGCATCCAGCGAGGGCAGCTGGCGATAGCCCTGCGGCGCGGGGTCGAGTGCCTGCTCGCCCAGCGCATAGCAACCCGGATGCGCTGCCATCACCTCATCCACCGCCTGCGGCGCGCGCGACGACGGCAACAGATTGGTTTGGCCGCGCAACACGATCGCGCAAAATGCCACCAGGAACGCGTAACGATCCTCGCACAGGTTTACCGCGGCAGTGGCGGCGGGCAGGCCGGCAGCGACGACCCGCACCTGTGCCATGAACTGGGCTGCCGTCACCACTTTGCCGTTGCGTCGGGCAAGCACCCGCGAAGGGTCGGCTGAACCAAGCAGCGGCAATCGTTGCGGCGCTTCACGCTGGTAGGTGTCGTAAACGATGGCCAAGCCGCAATCTCCTGGATGCCTCAATTCGCCGTTGCAGGACCAGCATCGCCCTGGCCGATTCACGCTGACGTGAATGGCAAAGGCCTCGCAACACGTCACGGAACGACTGGAGAACAACGTCCCCGCGTTCGCGACCGCTCAGGCGCGGATGATAGCGCCCGACAGCGCATCGCGAATCACCGTGGGATGGCTCTGGCCACCCAGCGGGGCATCCAGGAGGCCATCCAGCGCGTCCCCGAAATAGTCTGTGACGGTCTGTGCCGCTCGCGCCGGTAACCGGCCATGTGGATTCGCGCTCGTCGACACCAACGCACCACCGAAAGCGCGGCACAAGGCGGCAGCAGGTTCATGGGCGGTAACCCGCAACGCGATGCCTGCGTGCGTGCCGGCGATCCACGCTGGCACATTCGCCGAGCGTGGAAAAATCCAGGTATACGGGCCAGGCCAGCTTGCGCGCACTTGCTGCAGAACGTCGCCCGGCACCTCGGCAAGTTCGATATAGCGTTCGACCTGGGCGAACTCGGCTGCGATCAGCAGCACCCCCTGCACAGCGGGACGCTGCTTGAGCGCGAACAGACGCTCGAACGCCACGTGATCATGCGGATCGCAACCCAGGCCGAATACGGCCTCGGTCGGATAGGCCAGCACGCCGCCAGCATGCAGCAGCTCGGCGGCGGCGTCAGCCTCAGCGAGGGCAAAGCGTCGAAGCATTCAAGCCTCGGCGTTCCTGCTCGCCGTCTTTTTCGCCACCGGCTTTTTCGCGGCGGCTTTCTTCACGGTCTTCTTCGCTGCCGATTTTTTCACCGCGGTCTTCTTGGTGGCACTCTTCTGGGTGGCGGTTTTCTTCACCGCCGCTTTCTTGGCCGGCGCCGCTTTCTTCGTGGCGGCCTTCTTGGTCGCTCCCTTCTTTCCGAAGCGACCCTTGCGCACCGGTGCCGCCGCGAGCAGTTCGAGACATTGTTTCTCGGTCAGCTCCTTCGGCTCCTGTTCTTTCGGGATCCGCGCGTTCTTCTCGCCGTCGGTGATGTAGGCGCCGTAGCGGCCGTTGAGTACCTGCACGCCGTTGCCGAAGTCGAGGATCAGGCGATTCGCCAGCATCTCCAGCTTTTCGGCCACGATCTGCAGCGCGCGCGGCAGTTCGATCGTATACGGGTCGTCCTCGGGCTTCAGCGAGGCGTACGTGCTGCCCTGCTTCACGAAAGGCCCGAAACGGCCGACACCGACCATCACCTCGTCGCCGTTCTCCGCCTGGCCGAGCTGGCGTGGCAGCTTGAACAGCTCCAGTGCCTCGGCCAGGGTGAGCGTGTGCATGCTCTGTCCGGGCCGCAGCGACGCGAAGGTCGGCTTGTCGTCGTCGTCCTTGGTGCCGATCGCGGCATACGGCCCGAAACGACCCAGCCGCACCGACACCGGCTTGCCGGTCTTCGGATCGCTACCGAGTTCACGCGCGCCGGTGGCCTCGTTGCGATCGACCGACTCGGTCTTCTCGTCCACCTGCTGCTTGAACGGCAGCCAGAAGCGCTCCATCAGCGGCACCCAGGCTTCCTCGCCGCGGCTGACGGCATCGAGTTCGTCCTCCATCTTGGCGGTGAAGTCGTAATCGACGTAGCGGGTGAAATGTGCGGTGAGGAACTTGCTGACCGCGCGGCCGACATCGCTGGGCTTGAAGCGCCGGCTGTCGAGGAAGACGTACTCGCGGTTCTGCAGCACCTGGATGATGCTGGCGTAGGTCGACGGACGACCGATGCCGTGCTCTTCCAGCGCCTTGACCAGACTCGCCTCGGAATAGCGCGGCGGTGGCTCGGTGAAGTGCTGGTCAGCGGCGATCTCATGCAGCGGTATCTGCTCGCCCACGGCCATCCGCGGCAAGCGACGGCCCTCGTCGTCGTCATCCGCCTTTTTCTGGTCGCTGCCTTCCTCATAAACAGCGAGGAAGCCCGGATCGATCACGGTGGTGCCGCTGGCACGGAACGAAGCGTCGCCACCGGCGACGTCGCGCAACGCGAATTCCACCGAGACGGTATTCAAGGTAGCGTGAATCATCTGGCACGCAACCGTGCGTTTCCAGATCAGTTCATACAGTTTTCGCTGGTCGTCGTTGAGGTAGGCAGCTATCGATTTCGGCGTGTACATCGCCGAGGTCGGACGGATCGCCTCATGCGCTTCCTGCGCGTTCTTCGATTTGGTCTTGTAGACCTGCGCTGCATCGGGCAGTGCATGGCCGCCGAAGTCGCGGGCGATCAACTGGCGCAGTTCGGCCAGGGCATCGTCACCGAGCATGGTGGAGTCGGTACGCATGTAGGTGATCAGGCCGACGTTGCCCTCATCGCCGAGCGCCACGCCTTCGTACAATCCCTGCGCCACCTTCATCGTGCGGCTGGTGGTGAAGCCGAGCTTGCGTGCAGCCTCCTGCTGCAAGGTGGAGGTAGTGAACGGCGCGGCTGGACGGCGCTTGCGTTCCTTCGAACCCACCTCGCTGACGGTGAGGCGACCACGCGCGGCCTGCTTCAGTGCCTCGCGGGCAGCCTGCGCCTCGACCTCGTTGGTGAGATCGAACTGTTCGAACTTCTTGCCGTTGAGCTTGGAGAGACGTGCGGTGAAGTCGCCTTCGGCGTGCTTCAGCTGGGCCTCGATCGTCCAGTATTCGCGTGCATTGAATGCCTCGATCTCCTCCTCGCGCTCGACGATCATGCGCAGCGCGGGCGACTGCACACGGCCGGCGGACAACCCGCGTTGCACCTTGCGCCACAGCACCGGCGACAGGTTGAAACCCACCAGATAATCCAGCGCGCGACGCGCCTGTTGCGCATCGACCAGATCGTGCGACAGCTGGCGCGGGGACGCCACCGCGGCCTTGATAGCCTTCGGCGTGATCTCGGAGAACACCACCCGATGCATGCGCTTGCCCTCGGTGAGGCCGCGCTCCTTCAGGATCTCGCTGATGTGCCAGCTGATCGCCTCGCCTTCGCGATCCAAGTCGGTCGCCAGATAGATGTCGTCGGCCAGCTTGGCGGCCTTGGCGATCGCGTCGACGTGCTTCTCGTTGCGCTCGATCACCTCGTAAGCCATGGTGAACCCGTGCTCGGTGTCGACTGCGCCTTCTTTCGGTTTCAGGTCACGTACGTGACCGTAGGAGGCGAGAACATGAAAGTCCTTGCCAAGGTATTTGTTGATCGTCTTGGCCTTGGCCGGCGATTCGACGATAAGCAGGTTTTTTGCCATGAAGCTGGATTTCCGCGAGTGAACCACCGGCGCTTCCGTGCCGGACATATATATAGTTGAAACCATGCCACGCCCGCGACTGTCAAGCCCGGACCGGCAAAACGGAGCAGCGCGTCAGATCAGCGCGCGGCGGACAATCGCTGATAGCGGTTGCCCGGCAAGCTCTCGATCCGGGCATCCAACTCCAGCATCAGCAGCGTCGAGGACAGCACGGCGGTCGATTGTCCGGTACGCCGTGCAAGTTCGTCCAATGTCGCTGGTTCATGACCAAGTTCGCGCAAAACCCGACGTTGCCGAGAATCTTCACTCGCATCCGGACGATCGAACGAATCGTCCCCTGCGCCGTCGACCGGCGGCTGTCGAGTCGCCTCGATGCCGAACTCCCCGTGTAACCGGGCAGCCAGTTCGCCGCCAAGCATGCGCGCTGCCGGCGCCAATGTCTCGATAATCTCCGCCGCGCTCTCCACCAGTCGTGCACCGTCACGGATCAGGCGATGGCAGCCGTGGGCCAGCGGATTGTGGATGGAGCCCGGCAGCGCGAACACTTCGCGACCCTGCTCGCCAGCCAGCCGGGCAGTGATCAGTGACCCCGAGCGCAACCCCGCCTCGATCACCAGCGTACCGAGCGCGAGGCCGGCGATGATCCGGTTGCGCCGCGGGAAATGGTCGGCGCGTGCGGCGGTGCCGGGCGGAAATTCGCTCACCAGCACGCCATGGGCGGCAATCCGCTGGGCCAATGCATGATGTTTGCGCGGATAGACCCGATCCGGCCCGGTGCCGACCACCGCCAGGGTGGCGGCGCCGACATCCAGCGCCGCTGCATGAGCGGCGCCGTCGATGCCATCGGCCAGGCCGCTGGTGATGGCGAAGCCGGCCTGCGCCAGGGCGCGCGCAAACGCACGCGCATGCACCAGTCCACTCGCGCTCGCACCGCGCGCGCCGACGATCGCCACTTGCGGGTACAGCAGCAAGCTGGGGTTGCCCACCGCAAACAGCACGGCGGGCGGTTGCGGGATGTGTTCCAGCTGCGGCGGAAAGTCCGCTTCGGTACAACGCAGCAGCCGACGATTCGGTTCGGCCAGCCATGCCAGATCGGCGGCCAGTTGCGCCTCGTCAGGCCGCGCCAGCCAGGCCTGTGTCGGCTCGCCCAGCGACACCGCGTGTCGCCGCAATCGCCCCAGCACCCCTTCGATATCGCCGCTGGCCGCGTCCAGCCGCTCGCGCAGCCCGCCGGGGCCGAGGCCCGGCGTCCGCAGTGCGATCAGCCATGCGCGCAGTTCATCCTTGTCGTCCATGTGCATGACTTGCAGTTTACGGAGCTTGCACAAACAGAAACGGCGCGGTGATGGCCGCGCCGTGCTGTAGGCAGATGCCGATATTGGCGCTGTCGGGTTTATTCCGGCATGCGCAGACGGCCGCCAATGTGTACCGGACGCAGGCCATCCATGATCAGGCCATAGCTGACCCGGTCGAAGGTGCGGAACACCATCACGTGACCGACATATTCGTCCGGCAAGGTGACCGTCTTGCCCACGCCACGCCGCCAGCTGTTGCTGGCCACGTCGTCATGGACGGTCTCGCCCGGCTCGTAGATCGTGAACGTCTGGCCATTGTCGACCCCGTCCTTGGCGCCGATCGACAGCATCACCACCTGCCGCGAACCTGCTGCGTCCATCGCATCGGCAAACCCGTTCACATGGGCATTGGCCGGCACCGACTTCGGCGCATGCGGGTAGTAGAAGGCGTCGTACGGGGAGTCATCGACCGGCATGATGCGGTCGCCACTGCGGATTTCCTGCGTCGAATTGAGCAGCAGCAATGTCGATGGATCGCCCATGCGCAGCGTCTCGGCGGTGCCAATGACGCTGACTTCGACACCCAAGTCATCGCCCCTGCCGTAATGACCGTCGTTGCGGGAATTCTCGCTCCATGGCGCGTTGACCATGGCGGCATTGCTATCCAGATCGTGGCTGACGATCTCATTCTCGGCGTCGTTCGGATCCTGCTGTTCGAAGCCACGAAACACGTGGCTGGGTCGCACGATCGCCCAACGCTGGCCCGGCGCGCCTTGCAGGCCGCGCACGTAGATGTTCTGACCGACCGCGCCGCGCAGACGGGATTCCTCGAGACCAACCACGTAGGGCGCGGAGCTCACCGCGTTCGAATCCATCACCCGCATGTCCTTGAGGAACATCTTCAGCTCGGACAAGGGAATCGCGGTCACCGCATCCCCTTCGGGATGCACCTGCGGCTGCAGGCGCAGGCGCGGCCCGTTGATAAAGGACAGGTTGAGCACGTCGCCGGGATAGATCAGGTGCGGGTTGCGTACCTGGGGATTGGCCTGCCAGATCTCCGGCCACAGCCACGGCTTGGACAGGAATTTGGCGGAGATATCCCACAGCGTGTCGCCCCGACGCACGGTATAGCTGTCCGGATGATCGGCCCGCAGTTGCGCGCCGGCTGCATAGACAGCCACGGTGACCAGCATGCCGGCCAGCAACAGGATTATTTTCTTGATCATTGGTGGGAATCCCCCTTCCCCAGATGCTCGGGCGAGTGTAACCGAATGGTTAACGCGCGCAACAGGCGCGAGTTGGCAAAAATCGTCTGTACTCGCGTGTTTGCCGACGTACAATGATGCACATTCTAGATCGCGCCGGGGTGGCTTTTTACCAAACCGCCCGCAGTTCCGGCGCCAAGGTGAACTTCATGTCCGTATTGTCCATCCTCGAATTCCCCGACCCCCGGCTGCGCATCCGCGCCGAACCGGTTCGCGTGTTTGACGCGCAACTCAAGCAGTTCGTGGCCGAGCTGTTCGAGACCATGTACGCCGCCAACGGTGTCGGTCTGGCCGCCACCCAGGTCGATGTGCATCAGCGCGTACTGGTCGCCGACATGAGCGATGACCGCAAGCAGCCGCTGGCATTGATCAATGCGCAGATCGTCGAGAAGAGCGGTTCGCAGGTCTACCAGGAAGGCTGCCTGTCGTTCCCCGGCCTGTATGCCGACGTGACCCGGGCTCTGAGCGTGAAGGTGAAGGCGCAGGACGTCGACGGCAACGAGATCATCGTCGATGCCGAAGGCCCGCTGGCGGTCTGCATTCAGCACGAGATGGATCATCTGGAAGGCAAGGTCTTCGTCGACTACCTGTCATCGCTGAAGCGGGCACTGCTGCTGAAACGGCTCGACAAGCAGCGCAAGCAGGCGGCGAGTGCTTGAATAGCGCAGGCTTGCGGCTGGTTTTCGCCGGCACCCCCGAATTTGCCGTGCCCTGCCTGGAGGCCTGCCGCACCAGCGGCGCCGAGATGGTGGCCGTCTACACCCAACCCGATCGCCCCGCCGGGCGCGGTCGCAAGCTCACGCCCAGCCCGGTCAAGCAGGCGGCGCTGACGGCCGGCATCGCGGTCGAGCAACCCGAATCGCTGAAATCCATCGAGGCTCAGCAAGTGCTCGCCGCATACCGGCCGGACTTGCTGGTGGTGGTCGCCTATGGCCTGATCCTGCCGCGCAAGGTGCTGGCCATCCCGCGGCTTGGCTGCTGGAACGTGCACGCCAGCCTGCTGCCGCGCTGGCGCGGCGCGGCACCGATCCAGCGGGCGATTCTCGCCGGCGACAGCGAAAGCGGCGTCGACCTGATGCAGATGGAAGCAGGCCTGGACACCGGTCCGGTACTGCTGCAGCGACGTACGCCGATTGCCCGTGAAGACACCGGCGGCTCGCTGCATGATCGCCTTGCCATGTTGGGCGCCGAGGTGCTGGCGGAAGGTTTGCGGCGCACGCTGACCGGCGAGGTGCTCACCGCCATGCCACAGCCGGAAGACGGCGTCACCTACGCGCACAAGCTGGACAAGGCCGAAGCGAAGCTCGACTTCAGTCGCTCCGCATCGGAACTGGAGCGGCAAGTGCGGGCGTTCGATCCGTGGCCGGTGGCCGAAGGCGAGATTGCCGGCGAACCGCTGCGGATCTGGGCCGCGCACGCCATGGCAGTTGATCACAGCGCCTTACCCGGTAGCGTGCTGGCCGTCGGCCGCGATGGCATCGATCTGGCCTGCGGGCAGGGCGCACTGCGCGTCACCGCCTTGCAACGCGCTGGCGGCAAGCGCATCGGTGCGGTCGACTACCTCAACAGCCGCCCCGAATTGCGCCAGCTTCGATGAAGGCCGCGCCGACAAAATCCGGCCCGATGAAAGCCGATACCCGCGCCATCGCCGCCAAGGGGCTCGCCGAGGTCGCGCTGCGGGGCGCCTCATTACGCGATGTGATGGAGCGGTACGCGCCACGCCTGTCCGACCCGCGCGACCGTGCCCTGCTGATGGCCCTGCTCAGCGAAGGTGCGCGCTGGTGGCTTCGTTTCGATGCCGCCATCGACGGCTTGCTGGAGAAATCCCTGCGGCACAAGGATCCGGCCATCCACGCCTTGCTGGTGATCGGGCTGGTGCAGCTGGAAATACTCGAGTTGCAGGACTACGCCGCCGTGGCCGCCACGGTCGAGGCGGTACGTGCATTGCAGCGCCCGCAGCTGGCCGGGCTGGTCAATGCGGTGCTGCGGCGCTGGCAGCGCGAGCGTGAAACCCTGATCGCCAAACTCGATGCCGAGCCGCAAACCCGCCACGCGCATCCGGCGTGGCTGGCCGCCTCGTTGCAGCGCGACTGGCCGGCGCAGGCCGAGGCGGTGATGAGCGCCGACAACCACGAGCCGCCATTGATGCTGCGCGTCAATCGCCAGCGCAGCGAACGTGAGGTATTGGTCGAACAACTGCAGGCGGCCGGCTATGCGGCGACGGCGCATCCGTGGCTTAGCGACGCGCTGATGCTGCCGCACAGCGTCGACGTCACCCGCATGCCCGGTTTCGAGGACGGCTTGTTCGCCGTGCAGGATGGCGCCGCCCAAGTCGCCGCCGATCTGGCCGATCTCCACGATGGCCTGCGCGTGCTCGATGCCTGCGCCGCGCCCGGCGGCAAGGCCTGTCACCTGCTTGAGCGCGCCGAGATCGATCTGACCGCACTCGAGGTGGATGCCCCCCGCGCCGAACGTATCCGGCAGAACCTGATGCGGCTGCGGCTGAACGCAAAAATCGTGATCGGTGACGCCAGCGCGCCGAAGGGCTGGTGGAACGGCCTAGCGTTCGACCGCATCCTGATCGACGCACCCTGTTCGGCCACCGGTGTGCTGCGGCGGCGACCGGATGTGCGCTTGCACCGGCGCGAAAGCGACATCGCCGCCATGCACGAGCAGCAGCGCCGCATCCTCTTCGCACTGTGGCCCCTGCTGGCGCCGGGCGGGCGACTGATCTACATCACCTGCTCCGTGTTGCGTGCGGAGAACGAGACCATCGTTGGCGAGCTGCTTGCGGCGCAGGCCGACGCGCGCGCCGTGACCTTCGCGCTGCCCGCCGGACAGGCTGCCGCCATCGGCTGGCAGATACTGCCCGGCGATGGAGACCTCGACGGCATGTATTACGCCGTGGTGCAAAAGTCATCCTGAGCGGCTCGTCCGACGTGGATCGAATCCGCGGCGCCCCAAGCGCCAATCACTCTTGTAGGTCGGGCTATGCTTGATCTCATCGACCCCGCTGACGGAAGTCCCCTGACCGTGAAGCCCTGCGCACCACTTTCCCACGCGCGACCGTTGTGGCTGCGCAGCGCCCGCACGGAATTGCTCCTGTTTGGCGTCTTTGCCTTATTGCTGCTCGGGCTCGGCATCGGCCTGCGCGATCCGTGGCCGTCCGATGAACCTCGCTTCGCGCTGGTCGCGCGATGGATGGTTGAGCACGGCCAGTGGCTGTTCCCGCACCGCGGCCACGAGTTGTACCCGGACAAGCCGCCGGTGTTCATGTGGCTGCAGGCCCTGGCTTACCTGGTCACCGGCAGCTGGCGGGTAGCGTTTTTGTTGCCGTCGCTGGCCGCGGCGCTGACCGCGCTGGCGCTGGTCTACGATCTGGCGCGCCGGTTGTGGAACCACCGCAGCGCGCTGCTGGCCGCGGCCACGCTGCTGTTGACCATCCATTTCACCTATCAGATGCGCAACGCGCAGATCGATCCGCTGCTGCTGGGCTGGATCACGCTGGCCAATTACGGCCTGCTGCGCCATCTGCTGTTGGGCCCCTCGTGGCGCTGGTTCGCCGCGGGCTGCTTCTTTGCCGGCGTCGGCGTGGCGACCAAGGGCGTTGGTGTGCTGGCGCTGCTGATGCTGATTCCCTATCTGATCGCACGCCGCGGCCATTGGCGCCCACTGGCCCTGCCAGGCGGCGGCTGGCGCTGGGCCGGCGGACTGGCTGCGTTCCTGTTGCCGATCCTGGGTTGGCTGGTGCCGATGCTGTTGACTGCCCGTGCCGATGGCGATCCGCAGCATGCCGAATATGTGCAGAACATCCTGTTCGGCCAGACTGTGCACCGCTACGCGACACCGACCGGCCATATCCATTCGCCGTTCTATTTCCTCGGCATCATCGTGATCGACTGGTTGCCGTTGTCGCTGCTGCTGCCGTGGGTCCTGCCGGCGTGGTGGCGCCGACTGAAAAGGCACGACGCGCGGCTCCTGCTGCCACTGGGCTGGATCGTGCTGGTGTTGCTGTTCTTTTCGTTCAGCCCGGGCAAGCGCGACGTCTACATTCTGCCGGCATTGCCGATGGCCGCGCTGGCGCTGGCGCCGCTGCTGCCCGGCCTGTTGCGCCGGCGCGGCGTGCGCATCGCGGTGTTCGCATTGACCTCGCTGCTGGCTGGCACGCTGACTGTCGCCGCCGCACTGGCGCTCCATCGCCATCCCGTCTGGGCCAGCCGGATCGAGCAGAGCCTGGACCCGCAGATCTGGTGGCTGCTGTTGAGCATCGGCGTGGTCGGCCTCATCGTCGTCGCGTTCACCCGGGTGCGTCACGCACCGCTGGGCTGGCTGCTGTTCGCCAGCGTGCTGTGGGGTTTGTATGGCCTGTGGGGTTACCCGATGCTCAACGGTGATCGCTCGGCGCGCGACGTGATGGTGCGGGCACGCACCATCGCCGGGCCGGACGCGACACTCGGCCTGCTCGCCTGGAAGGAGCAGAACCTGTTGATGGCACAGGGGCCGATCACCGAGTTCGGCTTCCTCAAACCCTGGCCGCAGCAATATGCCGATGCCGTCGCCTGGCAGCGGCAGGCACCTGCGCAGCGTTGGATCTTCAGCCTCGACGAAGCCATGGGCCGCTGCGTGAACCGCCATCACGCCACCTATGTCGGCCACGCCAACCGCCGGGAGTGGTGGCTATTCAAGGCCGACGCCGTGGTGGCCGGCTGCGTTCCCAGCGGCAACGTGGACGAAACTGCCGACGACGCACCGTAGTCCGCGCCGCAAAACGCCAAAGGCTGCGCTGACCTCGCCGGGTACACGAAATGAACGTCCGCATTACAATGCGCCGCACGCAAGCCATGTCGACCATGATGGCCCGGTAGCATTCAAGAAGGGATTCCATGCTGGTTCGACAGGTACACGACGTGCGCGCACATCCGGTTTCATGGCAGGTCTGGGCTATCTCGCTGCTGTTGGCGATCATGCCGCTGTGTTTTGCGGTGTCCTCCCGGCTCAAGAGCGTGCCGATGGTGGCGCTGTTCGTGATTGGCATCGTGGCACTGGCCACCCGGGCGGAATCCAGGCTCAGCTATCGCCTGGCTTGGTCGGTGGCAGCGGCATGCGTGCTGCGGCTGGTGTACGACCTCGGCAACTTCCTGGGTCACCGGCTGGATGTCTCCACGCTCGACCTGCCCGCGCAGACCCTGCTGTTTCTGGCGATCGCCGCGGTATCCAGCCTGCCGCTGAAGCATCGCGCCATCGCGACCGGGTTCAGCCTGACCACCATCGCGCTTGGCGCAACCAGCCTGTTCCAGCGTTACGTGCAGGGTTTCGATCGACCCTACGGGCTCAACGGCGGTGACTGGGCCGCGGTCGAATTCGCGATGTATCTGCTGGTTCTGGTGTTGCTGTCGATGCTGCAGGCGCTGCGCACGGGCACCGCCCGCAGCGACCGGTGGCTGCACGTCGCGGCGGTGGTGGTCGGTCTGTATGGTGCGGTGCTGACCCAGAGTCGCGGGCCGCTGCTGGCATTCGCCCCGGTCTACCTTGGGCTGATGCTGTGGTACGCCGCGCGCTCCCGCCAGTGGCGCCGCATGCTCATGCTGTTCGCCATCACCGTCGTCGGCATGCTGGTGATCACCACCACCCTGCACCGTGAGATGGTCAATCGACTGACCGATGTCTCCCACGAGATCGCCACCTACGGCCCGAACGACGCAACCGGCGCCGTGCGTGAGCGACTGGAAATGTGGCACACGGCATGGGATGCCTTTGTCGAGCATCCGCTGGCCGGCATCGGTCTGGATCAGTTCGGCGTCTATGCGCGCGCCCAGGTCGCCGCCGGCCGGGCCAGTCCGGCGATCGCCAGCTACGTGCATCCGCACAGCGAATACCTCGAGTCACTGGCTGCCGGCGGCCTGCCGGCATTGCTCGTGCTATTGCTGTTCTTCGCCGCACCGACGTACTTTTTTGCACGTCACCTCAATCACGCGAGCGAACCGGTGGCCGCGGCGGCGATCGCCGGTTTGATGGTGATCGGCATGTATGGTCTATGCGCGTTCAGCGACAATGTGTTTTATCGAGCCATGCCACAATCGCTCTATCTCTTTCTCGTGCTTGGCCTGGCCGTGAGTATCGGTCGTCAGCTGCACAACGCTTCAACTCGCTGACGTCGATCTGCCATGGCTCGCATCAACCTCCTAGCGTGGGACAACCAACGCGGACTCACCCACGACATCCGGCTGCTGTCCGATGCGCTCATCACGCTTGGCCACGACGTGCATGTGACCCGGCTCGGCTCGCATCGGCAGGACGGCCGCTGGAAAGGCCGCCTGCTGCGGGTGCGCATGTGGTGGCAATGGCTGCGCAGCGGCGGCCGTCAGGCGAAACTGTACGACGCGAACATTGCGCTGGAACACGTGCGCCCCGCCTGGTTCGGACTGGCCCGGCTGAATCTGCTGGTGCCGAATCCGGAATGGCTGTCGCCGCGCAGCCAACGCTATTTGCAGCGCTTCGACGCGATTCTGTGCAAGACGCAGTACGCCGGCGAGGTGTTCAGGGCACGCGGCTGCCGTGCGCTGTATATCGGCTTTCGCGGCACCGATTGTCTCGATCAGGACGTCCCGCGCCAGCCGACCTTCCTGCACTTGGCCGGCGCCAGCAAGATGAAGGGAACGCAACGGCTGCTTGCGCTGTGGCAACGCCATCCGGAGTGGCCAAAGCTGGTGGTGCTGCAGTCGCCCTGTACGGCGACCCCGCTGGCCGAACCGGTCCCCGCCAACATCGAGCACCGGGTGGGTTATCTGAACGATATCCGCGAAATCCGGCGGCTGCAGAATTCGCACGTGTTCCATTTGTGCCTGTCCGAAACCGAAGGCTGGGGCCATTACCTGGCTGAGGGAATGAGCTGCAAGGCGGTGGTGGTCACCTGCGATGCGCCACCGATGAATGAGCTGGTCAACCCTTCGCGCGGCGTGCTGGTCACAGCCAGCGAGGCCGGCCCATTCAATCTGGTTGCTCGATATCGCTTCGACGCCGCCGCACTCGAAGCCACCATCGAACGCCTGATGACGATGCCCGAGAACGAACGCACCCTGCTCGGTGAACAGGCGCGGGCATGGTCTGCGTCCAACGAGGCGGCTTTCGCCGGCCGGCTGGACGCGGCCTTGCGTCAGTTGCTGTAAGGCGGGCGCGGCCCTCGCGCAGTGAGGCGCAGGTCGGCCGGGGCCATCGCGAACTCGGACAGATGCTGGTCGAGGCCAAGCTCACAGCGGACCAGCTGGCGTGCGCGCGTATCGTCGACGATCCGATCGTTCGGATTGTCGACGACGTGCTTGCGGGTGCGATGGTAGAGATGCGTCGCCAGCGCACTGAAGCGCAGGTCACGCCGCAGCAGGCCCGCATGGAAGGCGCGCGCCGCCAGTTCGGTATCCTCGCGGCCCCAGCCGGTCATTGCCTCATTGAAGCCATTGATGCGCAGCAGGTCGTCGCGCCAGAAGGCCATGTTGCAACTCTTGATGCCACGGCGGCGGACGTGAGGTCTGGCGTAGAGATTCGCCAGCCACGGCATTCGCAGCGTATGCCGGCGGCGCTCGATGCCGTGGCTGAAAAAACCCGGCGCGAACGCCGCCTGCTCCAGCATGCGCCGGCTCAATGCCGCATCGGTCAGCACGCGTGAACCCTGCACGAAACAGCCGCGACGCGCGAAGGCGCGATGGTCCGCGATGAAATGCCGCTCGGCCACCATGTCGCCGTCAAGCAGGATGACGTAATCGCCTTGCGCGGCCGCAATCGCGCGGTTGCGCGCCCGGCTCATGCGCGCACCATCGTCCGGCTGCCATAGATGCACCAGACGCAGCGGATAGTCGGGCGCGACGCGTTCGAGCAGTTCGCGTGTGGACGCCCCGGAACCATCATCGGTAACGATCACCTCGTGTGGCAACTCGCTCTGAACGGCCAGCGCGGCGAGCACGCGTTCCAGCGCCTCGGGCCAGTTGTAGGTGATCACGGCAACGCTGATGCGCATCGCCAATGCCGGGTCACGCACGCCGGAACTCATCCACGCAGTTTCCAGCCGCGGCGGAAAATGGTCAGCGCGCGCTCCCAGTTCCGCCATGGCGACACTTTCCGCATCATCACCAGTCGCACGTAACGCTTGGTTTCCCTCCATGGCGGACGCGGTTTGGTCATGAATTCCAGTTTGCTGAATTCGATGCATTCGGGCCCCAGTCCGATCCGCTGGGCGTAATGCCGGATCAACGCGCTGGACATCATCTTGTTGGTGTACTCGATCCTCGCCGACTGGTTCGACCACCAGCCGTTCTTGCCGTGGATGCGGTAGCCGACGCAGCCGGTCGGCAGATAGTACTTGTGCGCTCCGAGCACGCTGCAGCCGAACACCAGGCAATTGTCGGCTGACAGCCTCCAGATACGCTGGAACGACTCGGGTAGGTCCAGCGCCTGTTGCGCCCACGACGCCCGCATCGACAACGCGGAGGTGGGCGCGCCATACCACTGGGTCAGGACGTAGGTACTGATCGCGGTGTAGCCGAGATCGACCGCGCTTCGATGAAACCGCATCACCCGTTCCTGCTGGTCAAACAATTGCAGATCGGAAAACACGAAATCGATGTCCGTCCGCGCGTCGTACAGCGCACCGAGCTGTGCCAGGTATTCCGGCTCCCAGCGGTCATCGGAATCGAGAAAACAGATGACCTCCGCATACGCCGCGTTCACCCCTCGCTGGAACGCGCTGAGCTGACCCCCATTGGCTCCGCTGATCAACGTAACCCGCTCGTCCGTGCCGTAACGTTCGCGCAGCAACCTGTCCGAACCATCGGTGGATCCGTCGTCGACCACGATAACCTGTGCCGGCCGGCGACTCTGCGCCAGCGCGCTCTCCACCGCCTCGACCACGAAATCCCGATAGTTGTAGCTGGTGATGACGACCGCAAAGGTGGTGGCGCGCGCATTGTTTGCCAGCTTTTCGCTGACTGTGGTGCGGCGCATGGTTGTCAGCGCCGGCCGTTCGAGGACAGCCTCGCTGCCCATGCTGTTGCCTATTCGCACGATCAACTCCCCCGACCTTTTGTCGGATGCCAGCAGTACTTGCCATCAGGATTGTTGGGAGCTCCGCTGGCGAGAGCCCTGCATGCATCATACCCACGCTGCGAAACCGCGGCGACCTCGGCAGCGCGCGACCGCGGACGTGGGGAGGCTTCGGCTAGAATCCGCCCATGTCCATGCTCCCGCTGACCCTCGCCGTCATCACCCACAACGAGGCCGACAACATCGCGCGCTGTCTCGACAGCGTGCCGTTCGCGGCGGAGAAGCTGGTGGTCGACAGCGGCAGCGACGACGACACGGTGGCGATCGCGCAGGCGCACGGCGCACGGGTAGTGCAGCAGGCCTGGCTGGGCTTCGGCCCGCAGCGCAACTTCGCCACCAGCCAGTGTCGCCACGACTGGATCCTGGTGCTGGATGCGGACGAATACCTCACTCCGGAACTCGCCGCGGAATTGCAGCAGCGGCTGCCGGCCTTGATGGCGAGCGCCACGCCGGCCGCGTACCTGCGCCGCAGCACGATCTACATGGGCGCGCCGATGCGCTGGTATCGCCCCGCCGTCGGCGAGCAGATGGCTCGGCTGTATCACCGCGGCCGCGCGAGGTGGAGCGATGCACGGGTGCACGAATCGCTGCACTTCGACGGCACCGCACCGACGCTGGGCGCGCCGTTCAACCACATCAACAATCCCACCCTGGCGCACAAGCAGCTGAAGGTATTGCGGTATGCCGAGCTGAAATGCCGCGACTGGCTGGACAAGGGCAAACCGGTGCGGATGTGGCAGGCGCCGTTCGTGTTCGCGCTGGCCTTTCTCAAGGATTACCTGTTCCGGCTGGCGTTCATGGACGGCTGGCGCGGCTTCATGGTCGCGCACACGGCCGCCAGCTACGCGATCTACAAGCGCATGCGCTATTACGAGATGGTCAACAACCCGGCGTCGGTAGCGCGCGCCGCAGCACAGCTGCAAAAACATGGACTCGACCGCTGACCACCGCACCAGACCGCGACGGAGCACGAGGCAGCGAACCCGCACGGCACCTTCGGCCCTTCATCGGCGGGAAATGGATCGGGGCGAGAGGGCGGGTGCGCGCCATAAGCTTTATCTTGTAGACCCATGACATTCGAGCCTTCCATGCCCCAGCCCGCACCGAAGAAGCACTACCTCCTGTACGGCTCCGAGCGCTATGCGCTGGCCATCCTGCGCCCGCTGCAGGAAGCGATCCGCGCCCGCGGCGACGAGGCGGCGTGGTTCTTCGACGGTCCCGGCGCCGAGGATCTGGTCGATGGTGAACGTCTGCTCAGCGTGGCCGAGGTGCGTGCGTGGCGACCGATCGCGGTGATCACCTCCAGCAATGCCGTCCCGCATTTTTTCCCCGGCGTGAAGGTGGAAACCTTCCACGGCTTCGACGCCGGCAAGCCCCGGCACATCTATATCCGCGGCTTCTTCGACCTGTACTGCACCACCGGCCCGCGCGACACCAGGGCGTTTGGGGAGGTGGCGGCAAAGCTCGGTCATTTCGCGGTGATGGAAACCGGCTGGCCCAAGCTCGACCCGTTCATGCGCGAGATCGCCGGCGCGCTGCCAGCGGTGCGCCAGCCGCCGGTGATCCTGTACCACTCCACTTTCTCGCCGTCGTGGAGCGCTGCCGAGACGCTGTACGAGGAAGTGAAGCGGCTGTCGCGCGACGGCCGCTGGCGCTGGATCGTCACGTTCCATCCGAAGATGAATCCCGACACGATCGCGAAGTTCAAAGCGCTGCAGAACGAACACCTCACCTTCGCCGAGAACGACAACATCCTCGAACTGTTCCCGCAGGTCGACCTGATGTGCTCGGATACGTCATCCGCACTGAATGAGTTTCTGCTCACCGGCAAACCGGTGGTGACGTTCAAGAATCGTCGGCCGGGGCCACAGCTGATTGATATCGACGACCCGGCGCAGTTCGAGTCGGCGATTGACCGTGCATTGGCGCGCCCGCCGGAATTGCTCCAGGCGATCCGCGATTATGCCGACGCGATCCACCCGTACCGGGACGGCCGCTCCAGCGAGCGCGTGCTCGACGCCATCGACGCCTTCATCGCTGCCGGCGCCCGTAACCCACGCCGCAAGCCATTGAACCTGTGGCGCAAGCTGAAGATCCGCCGCCGTATCGGCTACTGGGGTCCGGCCTGAGCGTGCGCTGGATCCCGCTTCCGATGGCCTTGCCGGTGCGCCGCGCAGGCTAGAATCGTCCCCTTGCCTGCCAAGAGTCCGCCCGTGTCATCGAGCCCCTATAGCCGTACCGAACAATTGCGTGCCGGATGGCCGTGGCTGCCACTGTGGACGGCGGTGGCGTTGCTGGCGATCTTTTCGCATGGGCCGATGCCGCTGTATTCCACACGTACCCTGGCGGTGGCATGGGAGATGTGGAACCAGGGCCATTGGCTGGTGCCGCACATCAACGGCCAGCCTTACAGCGAGAAGGCGCCGCTGCTGTTCTGGCTGATCCAGGCTGGCTGGTTCGCGTTCGGTGTCAACGACATCTGGCCGCGTGTGCTGGAAGTGTTGATCGGCGGCGCCCAGCTGGTGCTGGTGTCGATGCTGGCGCGGCGACTGTTTCCCAGCCGCCCGTGGATGGCCAAGGCGGCGCCATGGATGCTGCTGGCTTTCGGCTATGCGTTCCTGTTCGGCCTGCAGATCATGTACGACGTCTTGCTGGCCCTGTGGACGCTGGCCGCGCTGCTGTGCCTGACCCCGAAGACGCAACGGGCCGAACCGCGCTGGCTGCTGTTCGGGTTGTGCGTCGGCCTGGGCCTGTTGACCAAGGGCCCGGTGATGCTGTTGCACGTGATCTTCCCGTGGCTGCTCGGCCCGATGTGGAACGACTGGGCAAGCCAGCATCGCGCTCGCTGGTATGGGCGCGGCCTGCTGTCGCTGCTGCTCGGCGGCGCGATGCTGCTGGCATGGGCGTTGCCCGCCGGTTTCTCTGGCGGCGACGCGTATCGGCAACGGCTGTTCTTCACCCAGACGGCCGGTCGCGTGGTCGACAAGCTGTCCCAGGGCAAGGATCTGCAGAACCATGCCGAGCCGATCTGGTTCTATCTGCAGTGGTTGCCGCTGCTGCTGTTTCCGTTCAGCGGCTGGCCGCGCGTGTGGGTGGCCGTCGCCGGTCTGCGGCGTCCGCTGGAACCGGGTCTGCGCTTTGCGTTGTGCTGGCTGGTGCCGGGCTTCATCGTATTTTCGCTGATCAGCGGCAAGCAGCTGTATTACCCGCTGCCGGAAATGGGCGGCATCGCGCTGCTGATGGCCGGCGCCATCGCCGTACTGCGCGAGCGCCGACCCGCCCTGGCCAGCAACGGCTGGCTCGGTACCTGGCCGCTGGGCGTGGGCGGTATCGCGTTCGCTCTGGTGTTGTTCGCGCTGCCACTGCTGGTCGCCGGCAATCATCTGCATGGCGAATGGCCGGATGCCGCGGCACCGTACAGCCGTTATTTCAGCGTGGTGTTCCTGCTGCTGGGCGGCTTGCTGTTGTTGCGCGGCCGCGGTGAACTGCGTCGCCTGGCGGTGGCCGGGCTGGTCGGCGCACTCGCCCTCAATACGCTGTTCACGCTGACCCTGTGGACGCGCTGGGACTTGCGCCCGACCGCTCACCTGCTCGGTGCGATCGAACAGGCGAATCTCCCTATCGCCTACCTGGGCCACTACGAAGGTCAGTTCCATTTCGAGGGCCGGCTGACCCGGCCGATCGACGAGCTGTCCGGCGAGCAGGCTCTGCAGGACTATGCCCGCAGCCACCCCGATGGGGTGATCGTGACGCACCCGGAAAAGCTGGACGCCAACGACATGCGTTATGCGCTGCTGGTGCAGCCGTTCCGGTCGTCGTGGCTGGTGGTGTGGCCGGCCGTTTCGCTGGCCGACCTGCACACCGGCCACACGCCGCCGGAGCCGGCCCGGCCTACGCGGATCTACCCGGTCAGCGACGGGCGCTATCGCCCGCAGCCATGAATGCCGTACTGATCGCCAGCCTGCGCAAGCAGTGCGGCGGGCCACGCGATGGTGCGCTGCTGCGCTTTTCGCTCGGCAACGCCTTGCTTGCCGACGGCGAACTACAGGCGGCGATCGACGAACTGCGCCGCGCCCTCGGCTTCGATCCGGTCTACTCCGCCGCCTGGAAACTGCTGGGCAAGGCCTGCCTCGACGCGGGCCAACCGCAGGCCGCCGCCGAAGCCTGGCGCAATGGCATTGCCGCCGCCGCCCAGCGCGGCGACAAACAGGCCGAGAAAGAGATGACCGTGTTCCTGCGCCGGTTGGAGAAGACCCGGCCGTAGCGCGGTGTGGGCGGCTTGTCAGCCTTGTTCGCGATCGTACGGGCTGACCAGGCCATCGGCCGAATAGCGTTTGTACTGCCACTGGTATTGCGCGAAAGCCCGCTCCACGCAGTCCTGCACACCGCGGTTGAGCGCCGCGCAGGCACGGCCTGGATCGGCGTCGGCAATCCCTTCCGGTGCCGGCAACAGATGGATCCGGTAGCCGGCACCGCGCGGCAGACGTTCGGCGAACGCAAACAGCACGGTCGCACCCGTGCGCGCGGCCAGCCGCGGCAGCAGCACCATGGTCAGCGCCTGACGACCGAAGAACGGCGCGAACTGGCCCTCGCCCGCACGTGGTTTTTGATCCGGCAGGATTCCCACGGTGCCGCCCGCGGCCAGCCGTTTGTACAACGTGCGCACGCCGGCGCCATCGGCACGCACCTGTTCCGGCGCCAGCGCGCCGCGCACCTTGCGCAGCAACTTCTCGATCGCGGCGATCCGCGGTGGTCGGTACAGGATC
>DHXA01000093.1:24505-26025 GCA_002413455.1 Rhodanobacter sp. UBA5168
ATAAGAGACAGGTACAGGATCGCCATCGGCGTTCGTCGGCACAGCCAGTAATTCAGCAACTCCCAGCAACCCAGATGCGGCGCGGCGATGATCACGCCCTTGCCCGCGGCCAGCGCGGCATCGAGCAGCGCCTCCCCACGCACCTCGCGCACCAGCCCCAGTGCGCGCGGCGCGCCTGCGCCCCAGACCTTGACGATCTCGCTGACCGACTTGCCGCTCTCGACCAGCACGTCGCGCAGCAGTGCCGACTGCGCCGCGTCGTCCAGCCCGGGCCGGGCGATCTGCAGGTTCACCGCCGTGTTGCGCACCATGCGTCCGCGCCGCCAAAGCAACAGGTGGCCAAGGCCGCCGCCGATGCCGTGCAATGCGCGCAGCGGCAGCAGCGCCAGCAGGCGCAGCAGGAGATAGAGGAGATACATGTCGGCACGCATTCGCGCAGTTTACGGGAGCCGGTCGAAGCGCAGTTCGATCGCCCTCGACGTGGCGTGCTTCCGTCAGCCACGCGGCAGTTTTAAGCTGCGGCCATGATTGCCCTGATTCAGCGTGTCCTGTCCGCCAACGTCACTGTGGATGATGAGACCGTCGGCGCGATCGGCCCCGGCCTGCTGGCGCTGGTGGCGGTGCAGCCGCACGACAGCGAAGTACAGGCGCAGCGGATGCTGCAACGGCTGCTCGGTTATCGCGTGTTCGCCGACGACCACGGCAAGATGAACCGCTCGCTCATCGATACCGGCGGCGGCCTGCTGCTGGTCAGCCAGTTCACCCTCGCCGCCGACACCCGCTCCGGCATGCGGCCGAGTTTCACCAGTGCAGCGGAGCCCGAACACGGCCGGCGCTGGTTCGAGCGACTGCTGGAGCTTGCACGCGCCACGCATCCGAGGGTGGAAACCGGGCACTTCGGCGCCCATATGGTGGTCCAGCTGGTGAACGACGGCCCGGTGACTTTCTGGCTGGACACCGGTTGAACCGTTGCGGAAGGCATCGCGCCCAGGCCGTCGTCGGCAGCCCGCGGCAACACCGCGATCTGGCGCGATTTTTGCGTGTCACTTCAGCAAACTCTCCCACTTGAAAACTGGTTAAAAAAGCAGCACATCGCTATAATGTCCGGTTCTTGAACCCCGCGGCGGTCGGTTAATGAATAGCAAAGCTCCCCACGAGCAACAGTCTGAAATCAAGGCGCTCATCTCCAAAGGTCTGGAGCAGGGCTATTTGACGTACGCCGAAATCAACGATCACCTGCCCGACGACGTCGTCGACCCGGAGCAGATCGAAGACATCATGGCGGTGCTCAAGGGCGTCGGCATCGAAGTGCACGACGCCGCTCCCGATACCGACACCATCGCCGACGGCGCCGCTCCCGGCAACACCTCCGGCGACGACGAAGCCGCCGCCGAGGAAGCCGTGGCGCTGCTGTCCGCGGTGGACGCCGAAGTGGGCCGTACCACCGACCCGGTGCGCATGTACATGCGCGAGATGGGCACGGTCGAACTGCTCACCCGCGAGGGCGAAATCGCCATCGC
>DHXA01000240.1:0-2924 GCA_002413455.1 Rhodanobacter sp. UBA5168
TGCCAAAGCATCAAGCCGCGTATGCGCGCCATCAGGCAAGGCGTTACCTGCGCCTCGCAGCAAGCCGGCATCCAGTGACGCGCCGAACTGCGTTGCCTTGCCTATACCCTGATCGACGCGGGCCACGACTTCGGCATGGGCTTCGCGCAAGGCTGCAGCCGCACTACCCATCTGGTGTTCGACGGTTTGCGCCATTGCACCTTCGAACTGAGTCACCGCACGTGAAGCACGGCCGCCAAGGTCAGTGGCTATGCGCCATTCATCGCCATAGGAGTGCAACACCTGCGGCGTTGCCTGGCCGCCCGCGGCGACCACCTCACCACCGCGCTCACCGACATGGGCACCCATGGCCGCGACGCTCATGGTTTCCAGCATCGGCCTGGCTAACAGCGTTACCTGCGGCAATGAAACTACCTGCTCGCGTACCACTAGCGGACTGGCAGGATTGTCCGGATCCACACGAGTCATCGGTATCAATACAGGTTGCACATCACCCGCGCTCAGCGGCAACTCGCGCAACATCCGTTCGGTATCGCCCGTGGCAAGCCTGTCGACAAACGCATGCACGGAAGCCTGCGCTTCCGGCGGCACACCCTTGTTCAGTTCTTGCCGCAGCAATTCACGGCCTTGGGGCAATGCTTTAAGCAATTCGCTGGTTTCCTTCAGCACACCGCCCAGCTCCGCGCGCTGCATGACATCCATGCGATCGATATTTTCCTGCACACCGTTGGTGAGCAATTCGCCCTGCACCTGATAAGCCGTGATCAGCGGCTTCAGTTGATCAAGCTCCAGCACGGAGATTCCGTTCTGCTCACCAAATCGCCTCGCAGTTTCCGGATGCAGGCCAGCTGCATTCCAGATAGTGGCGCGGAAACCCGTCACTGCCGCTGCGGCGGCGGCCTCGCCACCGGCAAGGCTGTGGCCGGTGAGTTCGAAATAGAGACCATCGCGCTTCAGGTCATTGGCCAGCCTCATCGCACGATCGTAGTAATCGGTCTCGAGACCAACCGACTGAGGAAAGTTGTTGGCGAGGAAATCCTCCTGGGTAGTGTCACGCAGACCTTGGGAGGTCATCACTTCACCAGCCGAACCCTTGAAGGCTACGACGGGGGTATAACCTGGGCCGAGCACTTTAGGATCAGGAAGATAGACTTCTGCTCGGAAACCTGATTTTTCTGGATGCAACTGATCCATCAAGGCCTTTTCGGTCATGTGAAGCTGCGGCGCCAACGTGCGCAGTAACTCCGGATGCTCACTGGCACGAATCCACCCGGGTGGTGGTGTCCCTTCCCCCTTGGCAGCGTCGTATACATCTGCAGCCAGGCCAGCCATTTCGCGCTGGTGATAAAGCCCTTGCAGTATTACTGCCTGATGCCGTGGGGCGGGATCGCCGCTGGCACGCAGCTGCTGCAACAGGGCTTGTTCATGCTGATGGTCAGTAGGGTCAAACATGGATCACTCCTTGATCGGCGAGATTTAAAGCAACGGAATATCTTTCTCTTCGTAAGGAAGCCCGAAGGTCTTTCGCAAATCGCGATAGGCCTCCGGCAGGGGCGGTCGTTTGAAGCCATGTTGCAACAACCATTGCTGGCACTTGCGTTGCCAACTGGGATCACTCGGATTGGTGGGGTGCCAGAAAATATCCTCCACTGCCAGGTAGCGAGGAGGTGCCGGAAACAGCGACTGAATGAGCGGGTCGCGCACCGTGGGATCGGCGCCGTGCTGCAACAACCAGTAGGCTTCCTCAAACTCCCCCATGGAGCTGTAGTCGTAGAGAATCGTGCCGCTCTGCGTCATATCATTGATATGTGCGCCGCGCTCCACCAGCAATTTCACGTTTCGCCATTGGTTGTGCCAGATGTACGCCTGGAACAACAGAGACTCGTCATTGCCGTTGCGGGTGTTCGGATCCCCGCCATGATCCAGCAACAACTTCAGATAGATCGGGTCTTCCTGCTTGGCTGCCCAGACCATCGCATTGTCGTAGTCGAAGTACGTACCTCCGCTCCCATCTTCGTAAGTCTTTGTATGCTGCCCCGGCTTACGCGCATTCGGATTCGCCCCGTTGTCCAGCATCGCCTTCAGGCCGGTCGGGTTGAGCGTGAATACCGGCCACGCCACCAGCGGCATGCCACTGTCGTCATCGCTGAAGATCACGTCGGGATTGACGTGCTCCTGCTTCATCAGCCGCTGCACTTCCAGGACATTGCCCTGCTCGGCCGCCAGCGCCAGGGCCTGTGCCCTGGGATCCTTGAACACCCGGTCGAGGGAATACATCGAATGCCGTGACGGCGTGGCGGCCGTCGGCGATGGCGCGTCGCATCCGGCAAGCACAAAAGTGAGTAGCAGGCAGGTGACGAATAAAATTTGTCTTGGCATGCGCGTTCCTTCGGCAATCATGCGTTCATCGTAATGTGCAGGTGACCCGACAGCAGTGAATTGCCGCACGGATACCGGCTACCCATCCGTCCTGCAAGTCGAATCACTTACTCGCCGTGAATGCCGCCCCGTGTGAGCGTCATCGGATCGAGTAAAGCCTTCAACTCCGCTTTTGACAAGCTGGTGGTCTCCAACGCGACATCGAGGATCGGGCGCTTTTCCTTGTACGCCTGCTTCGCAGTGGCCGCGCCCTTCTCGTAGCCGATCACCGGATTCAGCGCGGTGACGAGGATCGGGTTCATCGCCAGCGCCTGATTCACCCGCGTCTTGTTGACCTGGAAACCCGCAATCGCCTTGTCGGCCAGCAGCACGCTGACGTTGCTCAGAATCCCGATCGACTGCAGCAGGTTGTGCGCGATCAACGGCAACATGACGTTGAGCTGGAAGTTGCCGGACTGGCCCGCGATGGTGATGGATGCGTCGTTGCCGATCACCTGCGCGGCCACCATCGCCACGGCCTCGGGAATCACCGGGTTGACCTTGCC
>DHXA01000240.1:3161-29774 GCA_002413455.1 Rhodanobacter sp. UBA5168
CGAACCCGGCTGCAGCGCCGGCAGTTCGATTTCGCCCAGGCCGGCCAGCGGGCCGGAGTTCATCCAGCGCAAATCATTGGCGATCTTCATCAGCGCCACCGCCGACGTCTTCAGCTGACCGGACAGTTCCACCGCGGCATCCTGCGACGCCATCCCCTCGAAATAATTCTGCGCCGACTCGAACTTCACGCCGGTCAGCTTCTTCAGTTGCAGCGCCATGGCCGGGCCGAACTTCGGATCGGCATTGATGCCCGTGCCGACGGCCGTACCGCCTTGCGGCAGCCGGCGCATGCGCTTCAATGAGTCCTCGATGCGTTCGATCGCCGAACCGATCTGTGCGGCCCAGCCGGACAACTCCTGTCCGAACGTGATCGGCATCGCGTCCATCAGATGCGTGCGGCCAGTCTTCGGTGTGCTCCTCAGCTCGCGGGCGCGCCTGTCGATGGTCCTCTTCAGATGCTTCAACGCCGGCAACAACTGTTCGCTGGCGGTGAGCGTGGCGCTGACGTGGATCGCGGTGGGGATCACGTCGTTCGAGCTCTGCCCGTAATTGACATGATCGTTCGGATGCACCTTCGCCCCGCCCTTCACCGCCAGGTGAGCGATCACCTCGTTCGCATTCATGTTGGTGCTGGTGCCCGAGCCGGTCTGGAAGATGTCGATCGGGAACTGCGCGTCGTATTGGCCGTCCGCCACCGCCAGCGCTGCCTTGCGGATCGCCGCGGCCTGATTCTTTTTCAGATGGCCCATCGACAGGTTGACCTCGGCCGCCGCGGCCTTGATCAGCCCCAGCGCGCGGATGAACTGACGCGGCAGGTGCAGGCCGGAGATCGGGAAATTGTCTATAGCGCGCTGAGTCTGCGCGCCATACAGCGCATCCGCAGGTACCTGTAATTCACCCATGCTGTCGCGCTCGGTGCGAAAACCACTCATGACCGGATTCCTGAAGTTGACCAATGCCCAACTATAGGCCGCTGCCCGTCGGCGGCGCGACAAGCCGGTCAAAAACAGGGAAAGGCCTTGCGCATGTAAAATAACCGTTTCACCCCGCCGGAATGCCCCGATGTCCTCTCATACCCTGACCGCCCTGTCTCCACTGGACGGCCGCTATGCCGGCAAGGTCGAAGCGCTGCGCCCGATCTTCAGCGAATACGGCCTGATGCACCGCCGTGTGCAGGTGGAAATCGAATGGCTGCTTGCGCTGGCCGCCGATCCGAGGATCGCCGAGCTGCCAGCATTTGGCGGGGCTCAGATCAAGACGCTGAAAGCCATCGCGGAGAACTTCAGTGTGGCCGATGGCGAGCGGATCAAGGCGATCGAGGCGACCACCAACCACGACGTGAAAGCGGTCGAGTACTTTATCAAGGAAAAGATCGGCGCCGACGCCAGCCTGGCCCAGGCCAAGGAATTCGTGCACTTCGCCTGCACCAGCGAGGACATCAACAACCTGTCCTATGCACTGATGCTGCGAGACGCGCGCGCACAGGTGCTGCTGCCGCAGTTCGACGCGGTGATTGACCAGTTGCGCAGTCTGGCACACGCCAACGCCGCATTGCCGCTGCTCTCGCGCACGCATGGCCAGACCGCCTCGCCCAGCACGCTCGGCAAGGAAGTCGCCAACGTGGTGGCGCGCCTGCAACGCCAGCGCCAGCAGCTCGCCGCAGTGGAGATTTCCGGCAAGATCAACGGCGCCGTCGGCAACTACAACGCCCACGTCATCACCTATCCGGAAGTGGATTGGCGCGCATTCTCGCAGCGCTTCGTGGAAAGCCTCGGGCTCGACTACAACGCCTACACCACTCAGATCGAACCGCACGACGGTGTCGCCGAATACTGCGACGCGGTACGCCGCGCCAACATCATCCTGATCGACTTGGCCCGCGACATCTGGGGCTACATCTCGTTGGGCTACTTCAAGCAGACGCTGAAGGCCGGCGAAGTCGGCTCGTCGACCATGCCGCACAAGGTCAACCCGATCGACTTCGAGAACGCCGAAGGCAACCTCGGCCTCGCCAACGCATTGCTTGGTCATTTCGCGGAGAAACTGCCGATCAGCCGCTGGCAGCGCGACCTCACCGACTCCACCGTGCTGCGCGCACTCGGCACCGCGTTCGGCCACAGCCTGGTCGCGCTGGAATCCCTGAAGAAGGGCCTGAGTAAGCTCAACGTCAATGCCGAACGCATCGCCGCCGACCTCGACAACAGCTGGGAAGTGCTGGCCGAAGCCGTGCAGACCATGATGCGCCGCTACGGCCTGCCCGAGCCGTATGAACAGCTCAAGGCGCTGACCCGTGGGCATGGCATCACCAAGGATTCGATGCGCGAATTTATCAGTGGCCTCGCTCTACCGGCCGATGCGAAGCAGCGCTTGCTTGAACTCACACCGGGCAGCTATGTCGGCTTGGCCGAGACGCTGGCGAAGGACATCTGAGTGAGGTTGCCCGCTGGGCGCACTGTCGCCCCCAGCGGCGAGGATGCGTGTATCCGCCGACCATACGGTTTATTCCCGCACTTCAGAATTGAATTCGCCGGCGGGTTCTACCCCGTTTTCGCGGACAGTTGAGTTAAGGCTGTGAAGGCCCGATCCCGAACCTCAATTCTGCGTTGCACAAAACTAGGGTCAGGTTCACTTACTCCATGATGAAAGGCTTGCGCCGAAAGTGAAGCCAACTCTGTTCGCGAAACCTCTCTGCACAACCTGCCCCATCCCATCAAACGCAAACGGCCGGCAGCTTGCGATGCCGGCCGTTTGCGTTTGAGCGGTGACCGATCAGGCGGCCGCCTTGATCAGCCCCTCTGCCTGCATCGCCTTCTGCACCGCCGGCCGCTCCGCCACGCGCTTCTGGAAGGCCAGCAACGCGGGGAAGCCGGACAAGTCCAGGTCGACGTGCTTCGCCCAGTTGGTGACGGTGAACAAGTAGGCGTCAGCCACCGTGAAATGTTCGCCCAGCAGCCACGGCTGCTTTGCCAGCACGTCCTCGATCAACTGGTAGCGCTTGAGCAAGTATGCCTTGCGCTCGGTGCGGGTCTGCTCTGGCGTATCCGGCTTGAACAGCGGGCTGTAGGTCTTGTGCAGTTCGGAGTTGATGTAGCCCAGCATTTCCTGCAGACGGTAGCGCGCCAGCGTGCCGTTGGCGGGCGCCAGACCGCTTTCGGGTTTGAGGTCGGCCAGGTACTGCACGATCGCCGGGCCTTCGGTCAGCAGTTCACCGCTGTCCAGCGCCAGCGCCGGCACGTAGCCTTTCGGGTTGATCTGCCAGAAATCCGCGCCGCCTTCGGTGCGCTTGGCCTTGCCGTCGACCTTTTCCAACGGCAGCGCAATGCCGGCTTCCAGCGCCACGATATGCGGCGACAGCGAGCAGGCACCCGACGAGTAATAGAGTTTCATGCGTTTTCTCCGTGATGGGTACGTGGGGAAGAACCACCGCCGCGGCCACGCGAGACGACGCCTGCGTGTACCGCAACGATGGCGGCATGCTAGCCATCCTGGTTACTGATGGATACCACCTAACCATCGGTTAGCGGAAAAATGTAGTATCCGCCCGGTTACCGAACTCTCCCGATGGAACTCCGATGGGCCTGCCCGTACGCAAGAGCAAGGTCGCTGCACCGCCGGCCTGCCCGCTCACCGAGAGCATGGCGCTGCTGCGCGGTGCGTGGGCGCCGAACGTGGTCTGGTACCTGAGCGCCCAGCCGCGCCGTTTCGGCGAACTGCGCCACGACATCCCGCGGATCTCCGCGCGCGTGCTGAGCGCGCGACTGCGCGAGCTGGAATCGCGCGGGCTGGTGACGCGGCGCGTGCTGGATACCTCGCCGCCATCGGCCGAGTACGCGCTCACACCGCTCGGCCACGAACTGCTGCCGGCGATCCAGGCACTGGCCAGCGTGGGCCGGAAGCTGATCGCGGAATGGGAAGCGGGTGCTTCGAAACGCGCGCCTGGAGCCGCGCGTGCGAAACGGTCGTGACCATGCTCAGACCTCGTCCGAACCCTCGTTGACACCCTCGAACAGGAACGTCGACAGGTAACGCTCGCCGGTGTCCGGCAGCATCGCCAGCAGCACCGAGCCTTGCGGTGCATCCGCCGCCACTTGCAGCGCGGCGGCCAGCGTGGCGCCGGAGGAGATGCCGGTGAAGATGCCTTCATGCTGCGCCAGCTGGCGCGAAGTGTCGCGGGCCAGCACGTCGTCGATCAGCACGATCTGGTCGACCACCTTGCGGTTGAGCACGCCCGGCACGAAGTCCGGCGTCCAGCCCTGGATCTTGTGCGGCTGCCACTCCTTGCCCGACAGCAGCGCAGCGCCAGCTGGCTCGCTGGCAATGATCTTCACTTCCGGACGTGCCACCTTGAGTACCTCGCCCACCCCAGTGAGCGTGCCGCCGGTGCCCCAGCCGGTGACGAAGTAATCCAGCCGGCGACCGGCGAAGTCGCGCAGGATTTCAGGCGCGGTGGTCTGCCGGTGATACGCCGGGTTGGCCGGATTCTCGAACTGGTTGGTAAAGAACCAGCCATGTTTCTTCGCCAGTTCCACCGCCTTCTCCACCATGCCGCTGCCGCGCGCGGCAGCCGGCGTCAGCACCACCTTGCCGCCGTAGGCGCGGATCAGCTTGCGCCGTTCGATCGAGAAGGTCTCGGCCATCACGGCCACGAACGGATAGCCGCGTGCCGCGCAGATCGCGGCCAGCGCCACGCCGGTATTGCCGGAGGTGGCCTCGATCACGGTCTGGCCGGGTTTCAGCGTGCCGCGCTGTTCGGCGTCGAGGATGATCGCCAGGGCGAGCCGGTCCTTCACCGAACCAGCCGGATTGAAGGCCTCCACCTTCACGTAGAGTTCGACGTGTTTCGGCGCGAGGCGGTGCAGTTTGACGATCGGCGTATTGCCAATGGTGTCGAGGATGCTGTCGTGGATCATGGGTCGTGCTCCGGCAGACTGGGAGAAAACTGTCGCGCGATCATGCTCCCGCGCAAGTGAATATTTTCGTCAGGCGCGATGGACTGCCGTCAGCACGTCGGCAGCGGGCAGATTTCCCACCGGCAGGGCGCGTATGGCGTGCACCGTGGCCCCTAGCGGCGGCCGCCCGAACCAGCTCAGCGGCGTCGCCAGCGCTGCCACTTCGCCCAGAATCAGCAAGGCTGGCGAGCGCACCGCATGGAAAACCGCTCGCTCGGCCAGGTTGGCCAGGGTGCCAATGATGACGCGCTGATCCGGTCGCGAGCCGTTCTCGATCAGCGCGAAAGGGGTCGATGGCGCCCGACCGTGTTCGATCAGCCGCGCCTGCAGGCCGCCCAGCTCGGCGACGCCCATGTACACCGCCAGCGTCTGCCGTTCCTGCGCCAGGGCGGCCCAGTCCAGGGTATCGCGCGAGGACTGGCAGTGCGCCGTGACAAAGCGTACCGATTGCGCGTGGTCGCGATGGGTCAGCGGCACACCGGCGTAGGCCGCGCAGGCCACCGCGGCGGTGATGCCGGGCACCACCTCGTAGGGAATCCCGTGATCGCGCAGAAACTCGAGCTCCTCGCCGCCGCGGCCGAACACGAACGGATCGCCGCCCTTCAGTCGCACGACGCGCCGCCCGGCCTGCGCATGCTGCAGCAGCAGCGCGTGGATACCGCCCTGGGTGGTGTGGTGATGGCCAGCCTGCTTGCCGACCTCGATGCGCTCGGCGTCGCGACGCGCCAGTTCCAGCACCTCGACGCTGACCAGCCGGTCGTGCAGGATCACGTCGGCCTCGTTCAGCGCGCGCAAGGCGCGCAAGGTCAGCAGACCCGGATCGCCGGGGCCGGCGCCCACCAGCACGACCGACCCCGCCGACGCCGCGGGCGCCGACGCCAATGCGTGTTCCGCCGCCCGCCGCGCCGCATCCGGCCGGCCCTGGCGCAACAGCGCGGCGACCGGGCCGGCGAACAGGTTTTCATAGAAACGCCGTCGTCCCGCCATGTCCGGATGCCGCAGGCGGATGCGCGTGCGCAGGCGCGCCGCCAGCGTGGCCAGCGCGCCCAGCGAATGATCGAGCAGCGTTTCCAGGCGCTCACGCAGCAGCCGCGCCAGCATCGGCGCCTCGCCACCGCTGGAAATCGCGATGGTCAGCGGTGCCCGGTCCACCACGGCCGGCACGTGGAAGCTGGACAGCGCCGCATCGTCGACCACGTTGACGAAGATCCGGCGCAGCTCGGCGAAGGTGGCGATCAGCCGGTTCAGTTCGACGTCGGAAGTGGCTGCCACCACCAGCCAGACCCGGTCCAGCCAGCTCTCCTGGAACGCATCGCGGCGATGGGCGATGCGTCCCGCCGCCACCCAGCGCTGCAACTGTGGGGTCAGCGTGGGCGCGTTCACCGTGACCTGCGCCTGCGCACCGAGCAGGGCGGCGATCTTGCGCTCGGCCACTACGCCGCCGCCGACGACCAGCACGGCGCGACGGGACAGATCGGCGAACAGCGGATAAAGCTTCATTCAGGTGATTCCGGCTTCGCATGCAATGGGGACGAAACCACGCTACGCAACGCATTCCACACCGGCAAATGATTTGCGTCGTCGCGCATATGCCGTCACGTTATGAACCAACTCCAGCAACACAAGCCTTGACCAAAAGTTCGAATAGACGTATAGACGTCTGATCATGACAAACAACATCCGCACCGACGAACTCCAGGACGGCATGCATTCAGCCGTCCACACGCATGCGCCAGGCATGATCCTGCTTCGTTCCATGCGATGTAACCGTGTTCCGCTCGCGCCTCAATCCAACGATCCCGACCGCTCACGAGCCCATCGCCATGACGCTGATCCAGTTGCGCTATCTGATTGCCATCGCCGACTCCGGCCTCAACATCACGCTGGCCGCCGAGCGCGTCCATGCCACCCAGCCCGGCCTGAGCAAGCAGCTCAGGCAACTTGAGGACGAGCTGGGTTTCCAGCTGTTCGTGCGCAAGGGCAAGAGCCTCGACGCGGTGACCCACGCCGGTCGGCACGTGCTCGAACGCGCCCGCACGATCCTCACCGAGGCCGCCAATATCCGCTCGATCGCCGCCAACCTGCGCAACGATGCGCGCGGCGAACTGCGCATCGCCACCACGCATACCCAGGCCCGTTTCGCCCTGCCCGCTGCCATCGGTGCGCTGAGCCTGCGCTATCCGCAGGTCAGCGTGCATCTGCAACCGAGCCGCGACGCGGAAGTACTGGCGCAGCTGGAAGCCGGCCGCGTCGACCTCGCGGTGATCAGCAGCGCCGGCGCCCCGCCGGAAATCGGCATCGCGCTGCCGGCTTACCGCTGGCATCGGGTGATCGTGGCACCGCAAGGCCACCCGCTGACGAGCGGTCGCCAGCCACCCTCGCTCGATGATTTGGCAGCGCTGCCGTTGGTCAGCTACGAGTCCTCGCTGAAGGCCGACTCGTCGCTGCGCCGGGCGTTCGAGGCCGTCGACCTGCACCCGCACATCGCGATGACCGCCGGCGATGCCGATCTGATCAAGACCTATGTGCGCACTGGCCTGGGCATCGGCGTGCTGGCCGAAATGGCCATGCTGGACAGCGACACCGACCTGGACACCTTGCCGGCCGACCATCTGTTTCCGCAGTGCACGACCTGGATCGTGCTGCGTCGGGAAAGCGTGCTGCGCGAGTACGTGCTGGAGTTCATCGCCCAGTTTGCACCGCATCTGGACCGCCGTGACGTGGTGCGCGCGCTGGCCGCCGACACGGTGCCGGCCGAATGGTCGGCCGTGCCGCACTGGCGGGAACGGCCGACGGTTCCGCTGCCCGACGCGGCCCAACCAGTCAGCCATTGAGCGGCACCCGCCATCGACGGCGCCGGGCTGCCTCAGCCCTCGATCAGACCCTTGTTGCGCAACAGCGCCAGCACCTGGCGGGCCAGTACGGCCGGCTCGGCGGCGTTGCCGTCGATGCGCAGCTCCGGCTGTGCGGGCGCTTCATACGGATCGCTGATGCCGGTGAACTGGGTGATCTTGCCGGCGCGCGCCTGTGCGTAGAGTCCCTTGCGGTCGCGTGCCTCGCAAACCTCCAGCGAAGTGGCGACATGGATCTCGACGAAGTCGCCATGCGCCTCGACCAGCGTGCGGGATTCCGCGCGGGCATCGGCATACGGGGCGATCGGCGCGCATACCGCGATGCCGCCGTGACGCACGATCTCGCTGGCGACATAGCCGATGCGGGTGACGTTGGCAGCGCGATCCTCGCGCGAGAAACCCAGCCCGCGCGACAGGTGCTTGCGCACCTCGTCGCCGTCCAGCACGGTCACCGGCCGGCTGGTGTGTTCCAGCAGCTGCGCGATCACCGCCTGCGCGATGGTCGACTTGCCGGCGCCGGACAGGCCGGTGAAGAACAGCGCGAAGCCGCGTGGCGCATGCACCGGATGACGTTCGCGCAGGATCTTCACTACGTCGGGGAAACTGAACCAGGCCGGGATTTCGCTGCCCTCGTGCAGATGCTGGCGCAACTGGGTGCCGGAGATGTCGCGTACTTCATCGTCGGCGGTGACCTCGGTCGATGGCAGATAACTGTCCCGATTGGCCGCATAGACCATCGCCGGGAACGGCACGATCTGGATGCCCAGCTCGTCCTGATGCTGCTCCAGCAAGGTCTGCGCCTCGAACGGCCCGTAGAACGGCTGCCCCCTGGAATCCTTGCCGGGGCCGGCATGATCGCGCCCCACGATGAAATGGCTGGCGCCGTAATTCTTGCGGATGATCGCGTGCCACAGCGCCTCGCGCGGGCCGCCCATGCGCATCGCCAGCGGCAGCAGCGACAACTTCACGCTGTCGGCCGGATAGTGCGGCAGCAGTGCGCGGATGCAGCGTACGCGGGTGTAATGGTCGACGTCGCCCGGCTTGGTGCGCCCCACCGACGGCTGGATCAACAGCTTCGCACCGACCTGCTGCGCGGCACGCTGGGTCAGCTCGCGGTGCGCGCGATGCATCGGGTTGCGTGTCTGGAACGCCACGATGCGGCTCCATCCATTCGCCGCGAACCAATCGCGCAACCTGCGCGGGGTGTCGCGCAGCTCACCGAAGTCGTAGTGCGCGGGATGCTGGATGCCGCGAACGCGACCGCCCAGCGCCACTGGCCTGGTGCGGTCGAGCAATTCGGCCACGCCAGGATGCAGGCGGTCGGTGCTGCCGAATACGCGTTTCGCCTCGTGCAGGCGGTCGGGCCAGTAGATGTCGTGCACTTCCAGTACCGCCAGCGGCACGCCCTGAGTGTCGCGCAGCGCGATCTCGCTGCCGGTAGACAGTTGTGCGGCGAATGCCTCGTCCACATCAAGTGTGATCGGGATCGGCCACAGCGTGCCATCGGCAAGGCGCAGCTCGTCCACCACACGGTCGTAGTCGCGCCGGCCGAGGAAGCCGTCCAGTGGCGAGAACGCCCCGCTCAGCAACAACTCCAGATCGCACAGCTGGCGCGTGTTGAGATCCACGCCGGGCAGCTGGGCACTGCGCTGTTTCAACGCTTCTGCCTCGGCAGGCGGCAGGTACAGCTCCTTCAGCACGCCGCCGTGCGGGGCGATCAGTACATCATCATCGGGAACAAGCTCGGGGCTCGGGGCAAGCGCGGTGTGGCTCATGGTGGCGAGATTCCAGTCGGGGTGGAAATGGTTGAAGGAAAGCAGGCCGTCGCGGCGCGATGGCTGGCGGGTTACGCGATGCTGTGCAGTCCGCATTCGCGTTTGAGTCCGAAGAAGCGGGTGTCCTCGGCGTCCATCCCCGGCTCCCAGCGATGGCTGGTGTGGGTGTCGCCGATCGATACGTAGCCCTGTTGCCACAGCGGGTGGTACGGCAGGCCATGGCGCGCGAGGTACTGGCCGACGTCGCGATCGCTCCAGTCGGCCAGCGGGTGGAATTTCCAGCGGCCGTTTCTGCGTTCGACGAAGTCGATCTCGGCGCGACTGCGCGCCTGGCTCCGACGCAAGCCGGCGAACCAGCCAGCGGCGTCGAGTTCGCGCAAGGCGCGCTGCATCGGCTCGACCTTGCGCAGCTGGTTGTAGCGATCCAGCCCTTCGACGCCCTGCTCCCACAGCCGGCCGTGACGCGCCTCCATCCAGCTGATGCCGATGAGCGGGCGATAGACCTTGAGGTTCAGCGCGAGCCGTTCGGTCAACTCGTCGACAAAACGATACGTCTCCGGAAACAGGTACCCGGTATCGATCAGTACCACCGGCAACTGCGGCCGCTGCCGCGTCACCAGATGCAGCGACACCGCTGCCTGCGCGCCGAAGCTGGACGACAGCACATGCTCGCCTGGAATGTGCTCCAGCGCCCAGGCCACGCGCTGCTCGGCGGTGAGCCGGGCCAGCGCGACATTCAGTTCGGCCAGGGCCTGCGGTTCGTGAGGCGCCTGCTCCGCCAGCACGGCGTTCATGCGACCACCTCGACCGGGATGCGCCGAGAGGGGACCGGCGTGAGGATGCCGGTGCGCAACAGGAAATCGCCGAAGCCTTCACCCTCGCCCCGGTCGGCCGCGTAGCGCGCGAACAGCGGATCGAGCGTGTCGAGGATCGCCGCCTCGTCCACGTTCTCGCGATGCACCTGGTTCAGCCGCTGGCCGATGAAATCGGCGCCGAGGCGCAGGTCGTAACGTCCCGGCCCGCGTCCGACCAGCGCGATCTCGCCCAGGTAAGGCCGCGAGCAACCGTTGGGGCAACCGGACAGGCGCAACAGGATCGGCGCGTCGGCGAGTCCGTGGCCTGCGAGCAGCGCCTCCAGCTTGGGCAGCAGCGTCGGCAGGTAGCGTTCGCTCTCGGCCATGGCCAGGCCGCAGGTCGGCAGCGCGACGCAGGCGATCGCGTGACGGCGGATGCCACTCTGCTTCTCATAGACGTCCAGACCGTGCGCGCGAACGATGGCGTCGATGCGGGCGCGCTCGTGTGCGGCGACGTTCGCCACGATCACGTTCTGGTTGCAGGTCAGCCGGAAGTCGCCAGTGTGCACTTGCGCCAGTTCGCGCAGGCCGCTGAGCCAGCGTCGCTCGCCCACGTCGGCCAGCCGACCGGATTCGATATGCAGGGTGAGATGCCAGTGACCGTCGTGACCCTCGACCCAGCCGTAGCGGTCGCCGTTGTGTTCGAACCGGTAGGCGCGCGCCGGTGCCAGGGTGTAGCCGAGGCGCGATTCCAGCTCCGCCTTGAATACGTCCAGGCCACGATGGTCGAGCGTGTATTTCAACCGCGCATGCTTGCGCTCGGCGCGGTCGCCCCAGTCACGCTGCACGCCGATCACCGCCTCGGCCACACCGAACAATTGCTCCGGCGTCACGAAGCCGATCACGCTGGCCAGCCGTGGATACGTCGTGGCATCGCCATGGCTGGCACCCATGCCGCCGCCGATCGCGATGTTGAAGCCGCGCAGTACGCCCTGCTCGACGATGGCGATCAGGCCCAGGTCCTGCGCGAACACATCGATGTCGTTGAGCGGCGGGATCGCCAGGCCGATCTTGAACTTGCGCGGCAGGTAGGTGGCGCCGTACAGCGGCTCCTGCTCTTCAGCGGCAGTTTCTTCGCCGACCAGTTGCTCCCCGTCCAGCCAGATCTCGTGGTACGCCCGCGTCCTCGGCGCCAGTTCTTTGGACAGCCGCGTGGCCCAGGCATACGCCTCGGCATGCGCGGACGATTCGATCGGATTGGCCGTGCTCACCACGTTGCGCACCACGTCGCCGCAGGCGGCGATGGTGGTCGCCAGCGCCTCGTGGATCGCCGCGATGGTCGGCTTGAGCTTGCGCTTGATGATGCCGTGCCACTGGAACGTCTGCCGCGTGGTGATGCGCAGCGAACCGCTGGCGTAGTCCCGCGCGATGCGGTCGAACACCAGCCATTGCGCCGGCGTCACCACGCCGCTGGGCAAACGCGCGCGCAGCATGAAGGCGTAGGCCGGCTCGAGCTTCTGCTTGCGGCGCTCCTCGCGCAGGTCGCGATCGTCCTGCTGATAGCTGCCATGGAATTTCAGCAACTTGGTGTCGTCGTCGCTGATGGCGCCGGTGACCTGATCGGCCAGCCCTTCGGCGATGCCGCCACGCAGGAAACGGCTGGCGGCCTTGATCTGTTCGAAGTCCGAAAGTTTCGATGCCATGTCAGTACACGTCACGGGCGTAGCGGCCCTGCTGCAGGAGTTCGCCGAGCCAGGCCTTCGCCTCGTCGGGCGGGTGGTTGCCATGAGTGGCGATCACCTCGATCAGTGCCGCGTGGACATCGCGTGCCATGTGGCTGGAATCGCCGCAGACGTAGACATGCGCGCCGGCTTTCAGCCACGCATGCAGCTCAGCGCCGTGTTCGCGCAGACGATGTTGCACATAGGTTTTTTGCCCGGTGTCCCTGGAGAACGCCAGATCGAGACGATGCAGCGAACCGTCCTTCAACGCCTGCTGCCACTCCACCTGGTAGAGGAAGTCACTGGTGAAATGGCGGTTGCCGAAGAACAGCCAGTTGCGGCCACTGGCGCCGCTTTCCCTACGCTCCTGCACGAAGGCGCGGAACGGTGCCACGCCGGTGCCCGGGCCGATCATGATGACGTCGCGCGAACCATCGGCGGGCAGCCGGAAGCGTTCGTTCGGCTCGATGAAGACGGGCAGCCTGCCGTCCTCGTCGGTCGCGGCGAGCAAGCCGGATGCCGCACCCCAATGCGCGCTGCCATGCGCCTCGTAATCGACCACCGCGACCGTGAGGTGCACTTCCTCGCCCACCGCCTTCGGACTGGAGGCGATCGAGTACAGCCGCGGCACCAGCGGCCGCAATGCGGCCAGCAGTACCTCCGGCTGCCACGTCGCCGGGTGGCGACGCAGCAGGTCGATCGGCTGGTCGACGGCCAGCAGCGCCGCGAACTCGGCGGCGTGTTCCGGCTGCAGTACGCGCGTCAGGTCGCTGTCGCCGCTGGCGGCGGCCAGTGCCGCGATGAAGGGTCGATTGAGCCGGGTGATCTCGCGCTCGTGCGCCAACCATTGCCGCAATGCCAGTGTGCGGTCCTGATGCGTGACTATCTGCGCACCATCGAGCCGCAACGCATCCAGCCACTGTTCCACCAGTGCCGGTGGGTTGCGCGGCCACACACCCAGCGCGTCGCCGGGTTCGTAATGCAGGCCGGAGCCTTCCAGCGACAGCTCGATATGGCGCACGTCGCGTTCGCTGTCGCGCGCCACGATGCGATGGTTGGCCAGCACGGCGGCCATGAACGGCTGCTCGCGCGAATGGCTGCTGCGGTTCGGCACCGCGTGCAGCGGGGTGATTCGCGCGGGCGCGCCGGCCTGCTTCAGAAGTTCGCGCGCCTGCTCCAGCGTCCGTTCTGCCCAGGGCGCGGCCACCGCCTCGATCTCCACATCCGCCTCGCCCAGCGCGGAAAACCGTTTGCCACCCAGTTCGGCCAGCCGCGCATCGAGCTGGCGACCGATCACGCAAAACTGCGGATAGCTCGAATCGCCCAGCCCCAGCACGGCGAACTGCAAGGCCGGCAGCTTCGGCGCGCGCCTGCCGGCGATGAACTCGAACAGGCCGCGGGCATCGTCCGGCGGCTCGCCGTCGCCCTGGGTGCTGATCACGATGGCCAGATGACGCTCCTGCGCCAGCTCGCGCTGCGGATAGGCATCGGCACGCAGCAATCGCACCGGCAGGCCGGCAGCCTCGCTGCGCGTAGCCAATTGTTCGGCGATACGCTTGGCGTTACCGGTCTGACTGCCGTAGACGATGGTCAGCCGCTCGGCCGCCTTGCCCGCCACAGCGACGACGGCCGGGCCACTTCGCTGCATCTGAACCGCCTGTTCGGCGCTCCATGCGGCGACCCAGTACAGCTGCGCCGCGGTGAGCCCTTCCATGCCCCGTGCCAGCAGGGCAAGTTTTTCCGCATTCAGACCGGCCGCGGAAAAGTTCGGCACGACGACAGAATTCACGATGACTCCATTTGGACGTCTATACATCTCGACGCCCAAATTATTTCTTAACGGCGTGCGTTGGAAAGGATCTATCCGCATGTGCTTATGCCGAGCTCTTATTTCCGCGCAAAGGGCCTGCTTCCGATACTCGATACACTTTCCGCCTAGCGCCCGGATGCCTCCCGCCCATGCCGCCGCTCTCCGAGTTCCTCACCTTCGCCGCCGTGGGCGTGTTTGCCCAGCTGGTCGACGGCGCCCTGGGCATGGCCTATGGCGTCGTCTCGGCGGCGATGCTGCTGGGACTGGGTCTGCCGCCGGCGGTGGCCAGTGCCAGCGTGCATTACGCGGAGACCTTCACCTGCGGCGCTTCCGGTCTCAGCCATCTGGCCGCCGGCAACGTGCGGCGACGACTGTTCTGGACGCTCGCCATTCCCGGTGTGATCGGTGCGGTGATCGGCGCCTACGTGGTCAGCCATGTGCCGGCGGCATGGATGCGGCTGGCGCTGACTCCCTACCTGTTGGGCGTGGGTGTGTTCCTGCTGATGCGGGGAAAAAGACCCGAAGACGACCACGACGACACCGTGTCACGCGCCGCTCGTCCTCTGGGATTGATCGCGGGCTTCGCCGACGCGGTGGCCGGCGGTGGCTGGAGCGCACTGACCGTGACCACCCTGGTTGCACGCGGCGCCACCCCGCGTATGGTGATCGGCACGGTGCACCTGGCCAAGTGCGCGGTCAGTGCCGCCGCCAGCGTCAGTTTCCTGCTGCATGTGGGTGCCACCCACGGTATCGCGGTGCTCGGCCTCATCGCTGGCGGCGTAGTCGCGGCCCCGCCGGGCGCGCTGCTCGCCCGGCGCATGCCGGCACGGGCAGCGACGCTGCTGGCCGCGACCGTGGTGCTGGGGCTTGGCTTGAACAATGTCGTGAAGGCATTGCACTGACATCGGCCCCGCCGGTCGCCGCTACAATGCGCGGATGACCAAGCCCGCCTCCTTTCCCATCGAAGTCCGCGGCTCCGCCGCCCAGCCGCTGGGCATGTCGCCCGCCCGTTTCCTGCGCGACTACTGGCAGAAGCGGCCTCTGCTGATTCGCCATGCCTTCACCGATTTCCAGCCACCGCTGCAACCGGACGATCTGGCCGGTCTGGCGTGCGAGCCTGCCGTGCTGGCCCGGCTGATCGTGCACGACGAGAAGCGCGACCGCTGGCACGTCCATCCAGGCCCGCTGAGCGAGGCCGACTTCGCGAAGACACCCAACACCAACTGGACCCTGCTGGTGCAGGATGTCGACAAATGGGACGTGGACGTCGCCGCACTGCTGCAGCACTTCAGCTTTCTGCCCAGTTGGCGCGTGGACGACGTGATGGTCTCCTACGCCGAGCCGGGTGGCGGCGTCGGCGCGCATGTCGACCAGTACGACGTCTTTCTGCTGCAGGGCCTGGGCCAGCGCCATTGGGCGATCAGCGATGACCTGATGGCACCGAAGGCGTTCCGTCCCGACGTCGAACTGAAGCAACTCGCGCGCTTTGAGCCAACCCACGAGTGGCTGCTGGAACCGGGCGACATGCTGTATCTGCCGCCGGGCATCCCTCATGACGGCGTCGCTTTCGGCGGCCCCTGCATGACGTTCTCGATCGGCATGCGCGCACCCTCGCAGGCCGAGCTGACTGGCGATCTGGCCGACCATATCGCCGAGCGTCTGCCGGAGGAATTGCGCTACGCCGACCCGGACCTGAAACCGGCCAAAGCTGCCGGTGAGATCGACCGCGCTGCGATCGAGCGCCTGAGGACCGCTCTGCCGTTTGCCGCCGCATTGAATGACGACATGCTGCGCGACTGGTTCGGCTGCTTCATCACCCGCTACCGCAACGCGCAGGTGCCGGCACCGCTGGAAAAGCCGCTGAACGATGCCGCGTTGGCGAAACAACTCGATGCCGGCGCGCAGCTGCTGCGCCATCCCTGGTCGCGGCTGGCCTGGAGTCGCGGCAAATCCAGTTGCACGCTGTATGTCAGCGGACACGCCTACCCGGCCACCCCCGCTCTGGCGCAGCAACTGTGCGAGCAGCGTACGCTCGGCCTTGCCGGCAAACCGAACGCCCCCGAACGCGCGTTGCTGCTGGCACTGGTCAATGACGGTCACCTGTTACCCAGGAAATCCCGCCGCCAATGAAACTGCAGAACTTCCACGTCGAGATCGTCGAATGGTCGCGCGAAGATCAGCGCGCTGCCCTGCTCGACCTGCGCGATATCGTGTTCATCCAGGAACAGGGTGTGCCCGAACAGCGCGAACGCGATGGACTCGATGGCGACTGCTGGCATGTGCTGGCGCGTGACGATGCCGGCCAGCCGATCGGCTGCGGCCGGCTCACGCCGGCACACAAGATCGGCCGCATGGCGGTGCTGCAGGAATGGCGTGGCCAGGGTGTCGGCGTGGCGTTGTTGCGCGAACTGATCGCGCATGCCCGCACCTTAGGCTGGCCTGAAGTGGCGCTGGACGCCCAGGTCAATGCGATCGGCTTCTACGAACGCGAAGGTTTCACCGCGTATGGCGCGGAATTCGAGGATGCCGGGTTGGTGCATCAGGCCATGCGCCTGCCATTGCCGCCGATTGCCGACGAACCGCAACCACTGCGCGACATCGGTGCGCTGCCAGCCGGCTCGCGCAGCGAAACCGCCGATGCGCGCCTGCAACTGTTGGTCGATACCCGCCATCGACTGGCCATCTACTTGCCCCTGCTCGACAACCACAGCTACGCCAGCGCGGAAGAACTGGCCGAGCTGCGGCGTATCGCAATCTCCGGTCGTGGCGCCCAGATCCGCATCCTGCTGCACGATCCCGCAGCAGCCTTGCGCAACGATCATCGACTGATCGCATTGGCACAACGCCTGCCCAGTGCGATCCAGATCCGCATGCCGGTGGAAGACGCCGACCTGGCCTACATCTCGGCCTATCTTCTCAATGATGCCGGCGGCTATCTGTTCGTCCCCGAAGCGGACCGGCCACAGGGCCGCGCAGCCCGGCGCGATCGCGCCAGCCAGGCGCCGCTGCAGCAGCACTTCGATGAAGTATGGGAGCGCGCCGAGCGCGCCAGCGTGTTGCAGACACTCGACATCTAGCGGGGTGGCCAGCCCGAATGCGGGCTGACTGTGCGTTTTGGACGCCTTATGGGTTGCCGCGTTGCAGCAGCCAAAGGCTATAATTGTCCGGATTCTCTCCAGTCATCCGTTTGATGCGGGCAGTCGGGCTTGAAAACCCTCCGAAAACCGCGACTTCCTTGGTCACACGGATAGCTGCAAGCATCCCTTCCCTGCCGGTGGTGACGTGAGTACAAACCTGATCCGCGAGTTCTTCGAGTCCTCCCAACTCGCTGGCGGCAACGCCGATTATGTCGAATCGCTTTATGACGCCTGGCTGGCCGACACCTCGTCGGTACCCGCCGAGTGGAGCAAGTACTTTGAAACCTTCAAGGGCCGCGAGTCGGGAGACGTCTCCCACACCGCGGCCATTGCACGTATCGAGGCTGCGCAGAAGCAGCGTCATGTGGGCAATGGTGCCGCCGCCGCACCGATCAGCGACGAGCACGCGCGCAAGCAGGCCGGCGTGCTGCGGCTGCTGACCGCCTATCGCTCGCGCGGCCATCTCGCCGCCGACCTCGATCCGCTCGGCCTCACCGAGAAGATGCCGGCACCCGATCTCGGCCTCGCCTTCCACGGCCTCTCCGATGCCGACCTGGACACGGAATTCGACACCGGCAACTACGCCGGTGGCGGTCAGCGCCTGAAACTGCGCGATCTGCTGAGCCGCCTGCAGAAAACCTATGCCAGCACGATCGGCACGGAATTCATGCACATCAGCAATCACGAGCAGCGCAACTGGATCTACAGCCGGCTCGAGCAGGCTGCCGGCAAGAGCATGCTGGACAAGGCCGGCAAACAGCGCGTGCTGGATGGCCTGACCGCCGCCGAAGGTCTCGAGCGCTACCTGCACACGAAGTACGTCGGGCAGAAACGCTTCTCGCTGGAAGGTGGCGACAGCCTGATTCCGATGATCGACGACGTCGTGCGCGCCGCCGGCGACAACGGCATCAAGGAGCTGGTGATCGGCATGGCCCACCGCGGCCGCCTCAACATGCTGGTCAACATCCTCGGCAAGCCGCCGAAGACCCTTTTCGACGAGTTTGAAGGCCGCTTCGAGCATCCGGACGACCCGGCTCATTCGGGCGACGTGAAGTACCACCTGGGCTTCTCCGCCGACGTCAAGACGCCCAAGGGCAGCGTGCACGTGGCGCTGGCGTTCAACCCCTCGCATCTGGAGATCGTCAATCCGGTGGTGACTGGCTCGGTCTACGCCCGCCAGACCCGTCGCCGCGACTCAATGCACACACAGTCGATGGCCGTGCTGATCCATGGCGATGCCGCCCTGGCTGGTCAGGGCGTGAACATGGAACTGTTCAACATGTCGCAGGCCCGCGGCTTCAAGATCGGCGGCAGCCTGCACATCGTGATCAACAACCAGGTCGGCTTCACCACGTCCAATCCGCAGGACGCCCGCTCCACCATGTATTGCACCGACCTGGCCAAGATGGTCAACGCGCCGGTGTGGCACGTGAACGGCGACGACCCGGAAGCGGTGATCGCGGTGACCCGCCTCGCCTATGATTTCCGCAAGCAGTTCCGCAAGGATGTGGTGATCGACCTGGTCTGCTACCGCCGCCACGGCCACAACGAGGCCGACGAGCCGGCCGCGACGCAGCCGGTGATGTACCAGATCATCCGCAAGCGCCCGACCACGCGCGACCTCTACCAGCAGCAACTGGTGAAGGAAGGTGTGCTTGCCGAAGGTGACGCCCAGAAGCAGTTCGAGGCCTATCGCGACCGGCTCGAAGCCGGTGCGCCGATGACCGAGCTCGATGCGTCGCCGACCCGCGACGGCCATGTCGACTGGGCGAAGTTCATTGGCGGCAAGCTGTCGATGCCGACCGACACCAGCGTGCCGAAGCAGAAGCTGCAGGAGCTTTCCAGCAAGATCCTCACCCTGCCCGCCGACATCACACTGCAGGCACGTGTGGCGAAGATCTACGACGACCGCCGCAAGATGGCCACTGGCGAGCTGCCAGCCGACTGGGGCTTTGCCGAGAACCTGGCCTACGCCACCTTGATCGATGCCGGCCACGACATGCGCCTGGTCGGCCAGGATTCCGGCCGTGGCACGTTCTTCCATCGCCATGCCGTGCTGCACGACCAGAAGGACGGCCATACCTACATGCCGCTGGCCACCATCCGTGACGGCGCCGACGTGGAAGTGATCGACTCGCTGCTCAGCGAGGAAGCAGTGATGGCATTCGAGTACGGTCACGCCACCACCGACCCGGACACGCTCAGCATCTGGGAAGGACAGTTCGGCGATTTCGCGAACGGCGCGCAGGTGGTGATCGACCAGTTCATCAGCTCCGGCGAAGCGAAGTGGAACCGCCTGTGTGGTCTGGCGCTATTCCTGCCGCACGGCTATGAAGGCCAGGGTCCGGAACATTCTTCCGCACGCCTTGAGCGCTTCCTGCAACTGTGCGCGTTCGACAACATGCAGGTCTGCGTGCCGACCACGCCCGCTCAGGATTTCCACATGATCCGCCGGCAGATGCTGCGCCCGGTGCGCAAGCCGCTGATCGTGATGACGCCGAAGTCGCTGCTGCGCCACAAGCTGGCGGTGTCTTCGCTGGACGAACTGGCCAACGGCAGCTTCCAGCTGGTGATCGGCGAGCATCGCGAATTGGCACCGAAGAAGGTCAAGCGCGTCGTGCTGTGTTCGGGCAAGGTCTATTACGACCTGCTGGAGGAGGCGGAGAAGCGCGGGCTGAAGGATGTGGCGATCGTGCGCGTCGAGCAGCTGTATCCGTTCCCGCGCGCTGAAGTCACCACCGAACTGGACAAGTACCCTTCCGCGAAGGAAGTGATCTGGTGTCAGGAAGAGCCCATGAACCAGGGCGCCTGGTTCCAGATCCGCCACCACCTGCAGGCCTGCACGGGAGCCAGCCACAGCCTCTCGTATGCCGGTCGCGCGCGCTCGCCGGCGCCGGCAGCTGGTCATCACAACACCCATGTCGCCGAGCAGGCGGCACTGGTCGAACAGGCGCTGGCCGGACCGGTCGGTACCGATCAATCCGCGGAATAACATTGATGAGTGCGGTCAGGACGACCGCTTTTGATCTTCGCGCTCATGGATGAGCGCCTCACCGAAGGAAAGAGCATGTCCATCGAACTCAAAGTACCCGTCCTGCCCGAGTCCGTCTCCGACGCCACCATCGCCACCTGGCACAAGAAAGCCGGCGACGCGGTGAAGCGCGACGAGAACCTGGTCGATCTGGAAACCGACAAGGTGGTGCTGGAAGTCCCCGCGCCGGTCGACGGCGTGCTGAAGGAAATCCGCCACCAGGTCGGCGACACGGTGAACAGCGAGCAGATCATCGCGATCATCGAGGAAGGCGCCGCTGCCGCCGCGCCGGCCCCCGCGCCTGCTGCGCCGGCATCGGCACCTGCGGCGGCCGCTCCCGCGCCGGCCTCACCGAAGGCCGCCACCAAGGGCGCCGACGATCTCTCGCCTGCCGGCCTGCGCGTTGCCACCGAAGAAAAAATCGATCCGTCCAGAGTCGCCGGCACCGGCCGCGACGGCCGCGTGACCAAGGAAGACCTGGTCAACTACGGCAAGGGTGGCGCTGCGGCGCCGGCCACTGCTGCACCGGTCGCAAAACCGACTCCGGGCGCGCGGCCGGAAGAGCGCGTGCCGATGACGCGCATGCGCGCACGCATCGCCGAGCGCCTGATGCAGTCGAAAAATTCGATCGCCATGCTCACCTCGTTCAACGAAGTGAACCTGAGCGAGGTGGTGAAGATGCGCAAGGCGCTCGGCGACGCGTTCCAGAAAGAACACGGCGTCAAGCTCGGCTTCATGAGCTTCTTCGTCAAGGCGGCCGCCGAGGCGCTGAAGCGCTATCCGTATGTCAACGCCTCGGTCGATGGCAACGATGTGATCTACCACGGCTACCAGGACATCTCGATCGCGGTGTCCACCGACAAGGGCCTGGTCACACCGGTGCTGCGCGACGTGCAGGACATGAGCTTCGCCGACGTCGAGAAGGGCATCGCCGATTACGCCACCAAGGCGCGCGCGAACAAGTTGTCGCTGGACGACCTGCAGGGCGGCACCTTCACCATCACCAACGGTGGCACCTTCGGTTCGCTGCTGTCCACGCCGATCGTCAACCCGCCGCAGAGCGCCATCCTGGGCATGCACACGATCAAGGACCGCGCCATTGTCGAGAACGGCCAGATCATCGCCGCACCGATGATGTACATCGCGATCTCCTACGACCATCGCATCATCGACGGCAAGGACGCGGTGCTGTTTCTGGTCGATATCAAGAACCAGCTGGAGAATCCGCAGCGCATGTTGCTCGGCCTGTAAAGCCTTGAGCCCCTCTCCCGTCGGGAGAGGGGTTGGGGTGAGGGTTCGGTTCCACCGAACACTTCATCTCATCCGAACCCTCATCCGGCGCTTCGCGCCACCTTCTCCCGACGGGAGAAGGAAAGAGCCAAAGAGAAAAACCATGAGCGACAAATTCGATGTCATCGTCATTGGCGGCGGCCCGGCGGGTTATCACGCCGCCATTCGTGCCGCGCAGCTGGGGCTGAAGAGTGCCGTGGTCGACGCGTTCGTCGGCAAGGATGGCAAAGCTGCGCTGGGTGGTACCTGCCTCAACGTGGGCTGCATCCCGTCCAAGGCGCTGCTCGATTCGTCCAAGCAGTTCTTCAACCTGTCGCACAACCTGCCGGCCCACGGCATCAGTGTGGAAAACGCCAAGGTCGACATGGCGACCTTCATCGGTCGCAAGGACAAGATCGTCAAGCAGTTCACCGGCGGCGTCGATCAGTTGTTCAAGGCCAACAAGATCATCAGCTTCTTCGGCAAAGGCAAACTCCTCAAAGGCAATGAGGTCGAGATCACCGGCAACGACGGAAAGAAACAGACCATTTCCGCCACCAACGTGATCCTGGCTTCGGGCTCGGTGCCGATCGAGCTGCCGTTCGCCAAGTTCGACGGCAAGAACATCATCGACAATGCCGGCGCGCTGGACATCGACAAGGTGCCGAAAACGCTGGGCGTGATCGGCGCCGGCGTGATCGGCCTCGAACTGGGCAGCGTCTGGAACCGGCTCGGCGCCCGGGTGACGATTCTCGAAGCGCTGCCCGATTTTCTCGGCACCGCCGACGCTGACATCGCCAAGGTCGCCCAGCGTGAATTCAAGAAGCAGGGCCTGGACATCAAGCTCGGCGCCAAGCTCGGCAAGGCCGAGGTGAAGAAGGACGGCGTGCACCTGGTCTACACCGACAAGGACGGCGAGCAGAAACTGGTGGTCGACAAACTGCTGGTCGCAGTGGGCCGTCGTGCCTACACCGATGGCTTGTTGGCCGAGGACACGGGCGTGAAGCTGGACGACCGCGGCCGCATCATCGTCGACGAGCATTGCCATACCGGTGTGGACGGCGTCTGGGCCGTCGGTGACGCCGTGCGCGGCCCGATGCTCGCCCACAAAGGCTTCGAGGAAGGCATGGCGGTAGCCGAATGGATTGCCGGCAAGGCTGGCCACGTCAACTACGACACGATTCCGTGGGTGATCTACACCGAGCCGGAAATCGCCTGGGCTGGCAAGACCGAAAAACAGCTGAAGGACGAAGGCGTGCCGTACAAGACCGGCAGCTTTCCGTTCGCCGCGATCGGTCGCGCCGTTGCGATGAACGAAGCCATCGGCCAGGTGAAGATGATTGCCCACGCCGAAACCGACCGCATCCTCGGCGTGCACATGGTCGGCCCGGGCGTGTCCGAGCTGATCGCCGAGTGTGTGGTGGCGATGGAGTTCAAGGGCTCGTCCGAGGATCTTGCACGCATCGTTCACGCGCATCCGACCCTGTCTGAAGCCGTGCACGAGGCCGCGCTGGCGGTCGACAAGCGCGCCATTCACAAGGGCAATTGATCAGCGAAGTTGCCTGATAACGGCCCGCTCGTGGCGACATGGGCGGGCCCTTTTGTTTCCAGAATCCTCTCCACCCACCGGCCCGATCCATGCCCCAACCCACCGCCATATGCGTCTACTGCGGCTCCAGCAGCGGCAGACAACCTGAATACGCCGAACAGGCGCGTGCCTTTGGCAGCGAGATGGCCAGGCGCGGCATTGCGCTGGTCTATGGCGGTGGCAAGGTGGGGTTGATGGGTGTGGTGGCAGACGCCGTACTGGCCGGCGGTGGCAAGGTGATCGGTGTGATCCCGCGTCAGCTGGTCGAGCTCGAGGTGGCGCATCCGGGCCTGAGCGAATTGGTGGTAGTGGAAACCATGCACCAGCGCAAGACACGCATGTACGAGCTGTCCGACGCATTCGTTGCCCTGCCCGGTGGTTTCGGCACGATGGACGAAATGTTCGAGATGCTCACCTGGGCCCAGCTGGGCCTGCACCGCTATCCGTGCGCTTTCCTCGACGTACGCAGCTATTACCGTGACCTGCGCGCGATGATGGACCACATGGTCGACGAGGGCTTCGTGCGCCCCGAACAGCGCAGCAGCCTGTGGTTTGGTGACAACATGGCTGACCTGTTCGGCTGGATGCAGTCCTACGAGGGTAGTTACGTGCCCAAATGGATCGACACCCACAGCGTCGACGCCTGATCACCCAGGAGTCCAAGATGACCCGTTTTAGCGCGTTTCGCATCCACAACGACAACGCTGGCTACCGCGCCGGCCTCGAAACCATGGACAGCGACGCACTGTCGTCCGGCGAAGTGCTGGTCAAGGCGGCGTATTCGTCGGTCAACTACAAGGACGCGCTGGCCGGCACCGGCAAGGGCCGGATCCTGCGCAGCTATCCGCTCAATGGCGGCATTGACGTGGCCGGCCACGTGGCCGCCTCGACCGATCCCGCGTTCAGGGAAGGCGATGCAGTGCTGTGCACTGGCAGCGGCCTTTCCGAAACCCGCGATGGCGGCTACGGCGAATACGTGCGCCTCGATGCGCGCTGGACGATCCCGCTGCCAACGGGGCTGAGCCTGCGCGAAAGCATGATTCTTGGCACTGCCGGCTTCACCGCCGCGCTGGCGTTGCTGCGCATGCAGGACAACCGACAGAAGCCCGCGTTGGGGCCGATCGCCGTGACCGGCGCCAGCGGCGGCGTCGGCATGTTGGCGATCGACATTTTCAGCCGCGCCGGCTACGAGGTGCATGCGATCAGCGGCAAGACCGATCACTTCGATTTCCTGCGCGGCCTCGGCGCCAGCGAATGCGTCGATCGTCACCAACTTGCCTTCAGCGGCAAACCGATCGACTCGGCCCGCTTCGGCGGTGCACTGGACAACGTTGGCGGCGCCATGCTGAGCGGCCTGCTGCCGCTGATTCATCCGTACGGTAACGTGGCGATCTGCGGCAACGCCGGCGGTGTCGAGTTCGACAGTACGGTGATGCCCTTCATCATCCGCGGCGCCAGCCTGCTCGGCATCGCATCAGCCGGCACCGCCCGCAACATCCGCGACCGCATCTGGCAGCACCTGGGCAGCGATTGGAAACCACAGCATCTGGATCGCATCGCCACTCGCGAGATCGGCCTCGACGAATTGCCCGGAATATTCACGCACATGCTCGCGGGCGACTCGTTCGGGCGTACGCTGATGCGGATCGGCGGCGCAGTTTGACCACACCACGTATGGGTTTGACGAAACCGCGCTTGGAAGTACGATCACCACGGCTTAGAATCAACGAAACTCGCAGGGGACTTTTACTTTATGGCACGCATCCTGATCGTCGACGACTCCCCGTCGCAATTGCTGGGCATCAAGCGGATCGTCGAAAAACTCGGGCATGAAACCCTTTCGGCCGAAGACGGCGCCGCCGGCGTGGAAGTGGCCAAGCAGGAAATGCCCGACCTGATCCTGATGGATGTGGTGATGCCCAACCTCAACGGCTTCCAGGCCACCCGCACGATCAGCAAGAATGCCGAAACGGCGCACATCCCGATCATCCTGGTGACCACCAAGGATCAGGAGACCGACAAGGTTTGGGGCATGCGCCAGGGTGCCAAGGCCTATGTAACCAAGCCGATCAAGGAAGAGGAACTGGTCAAGGCATTGAACGAGTTCCTGCCGAGCTGATCCGCTTCTTCCCGGGGTCACGAAAAAAAACGGCGCTCTTGGGCGCCGTTTTTTATGCGTGGACTGCCGCCATCCCTCAACGACGCGGGTCGTAATCCATGAACTGTTCGTGCAGCGCCTTGTAGGCCGCGCGCTGCCCGTCATCGTCAGGCACCGGCACACGAATCGACAATTCCACCAACTGATCACCCGGATGCGCGCCAGGCATGCCACGCCCCTTCAGGCGCAGCTTGCGTCCCGACTGCGAACCGGCCGGTATGCGCAAATCGACCGTGCCGGCCAGCGTCGGCACCGGTACCGTGGCACCGAGCGCGGCTTCCCACGGTGCAATCGGCAGCACATGCACGACATTGCGGCCGTCCAGCCGGAAACGTGCGTCGTCGCGTATACCCACTTCCAGCAGCAGATCGCCGTTCGGACCGCCGGCCATGCCGGCCTGCCCCTGACCGGACAATCGGATCACCTGCCCCGGCTGGATGCCGGCTGGAATCTTCACTTCCAGCACGCGCTCACCGCCGGCCGGGTCCTGCATCGCCAGTCGCGTGCGGCCGCCGTCGAACGCGGTCTGCAGTTCGATCTGCACGGACGCCTGCACATCGCGCCCGCGCCGTGGACGTGGCTGCCCGCGCTGACCACTGGCCGCGCCACGGCCGAACAGACTCTCGAAGAAGTCGCTGAAGTCGCCGTCACCGCCGTCGCCAAAGCTCTGGCCCTGTCCTTTCCAGCCTGGAGGTGGACGGAACTGTTCGCCCTGGCGATAACCGCCGGCACGCAGCTGATCGTAGGAGCGCCGCTTCTCGCCGTCCTTGAGTACTTCATTGGCTTCGTTGACCGCCTTGAATTTCTCCTCGGCGCCGGCCTCCTTGTTCTTGTCCGGGTGGTATTTGCGCGCCAGCTTGCGGTACGCCGCCTTGATTTCGGCCTCGCTGGCAGCGGGCTTCACACCCAGGATCTCGTAATAGTCTTTGAATTCCACGCAAGCTCCTGATCACTGGCGTCGCACAGCACAAAGCCGCGGTCCGCCGTGAATCATTATCCACGGCGGACCGGACTTTGATACAACGTTGTGCTTACCCGGCAGTATTGATGGTGATGCGTCGCGGCGTAGTCTCCGGCTTCTTCGGGATCGAGATCTCAAGCACACCGTGCCTGCCGTGCGCACTGATGCCGTCGGCATCGGCGCTTTCCGGCAACGCGAAGCGGCGATGGAACGTTCCGTAAACCCGCTCCTGCCGGGTCAACCTGCCGCCTTTTTCCTCGCTGTCGACCCTGCGTTCGCCCTTGATGGTGAGAATGCTCTTGTCCATGCTCACCTCGATCGTGGTCGGATCGACGCCCGGCACATCGGCGAGGATCATGAAACGCTTGTCCTCTTCCCGGATATCCACCCGCGGCGCCCATTGGCTGGTTTCCACCGTGGACTGGTCATTGTCATCGCTGCTGAAGAAGCGTCCCAAGGCTCGGCGGAAGTCCTCGGACGGCACAAGATCATGGCTCCAGATGGATTGACGACTCGGATTCATGTCACTGCCTCCTCGATAGTTTCGCGGCACCATTGCCGACTGCA
>DHXA01000240.1:30150-45024 GCA_002413455.1 Rhodanobacter sp. UBA5168
CAGACCGGCGCGCTGTTTGCCGGTCGCAAGGTGGTGCTGTTCGGCGTGCCCGGTGCATTCACGCCGACCTGCTCGAACCGGCATCTTCCCGGCTATATCGAGCATTTTCCCGACTTCCAGGCACGCGGCGTCAGTGTGATGTGCCTGTCAGTCAACGATGTCTATGTGATGCAGGCCTGGGCCGCCGCGCAACAGGTTCCCCCTGGCCTGGTGCTGCTTGCCGACGGCAACGCCAACTTCACCCGCGCGCTCGGGCTGGAACTGGACGGCACCGCCTTCGGCATGGGCCTGCGCGCGCGCCGTTTCGCCTTGTATGCGGAAGACGGTGTGGTGCGCCTGCTGCAGGTCGAGGCACCTGGTGAGCTGCGTGTTTCCAGTGCCGAGGCGATGCTGACAGCGATCGCAGACCAGCCGGCGTAGTGTTCGCCGCGCATGCCATTCCCCGCACCATCGCAGTAATTCGCCGTGCGAAAGTCCACAGGAGCAAGCCAGCATGGAACTCGCCATCCGCACACAGCAACGGGGCAAGCGCTACCCAGGTGAGCAAGGCATCCATCAGGTATCGCTGCAGGTTCCACGCGGCAGCGTTTATGGTTTTCTGGGGCCCAACGGCGCCAGCAAGACCACCACCATCGGGCTACTGCTGGACTGCTGCGTCCCAGCACGGCCATATCGAACTGCTTGGCCAATCGCTGGACATGCACCCCGGCGTACTGGCCAGGGTCGGCGCACTGGTCGAATCGCCATCGCTGTATCTGCACCTCGGCGGCCGGCACGATCCGCCGGCGCAGCTTTAGCGTGGAATCACCGCAACCATGATCGCGATGTTTTCAGGCCCGCAAAGAAAAACCCCGGCATGACCGGGGTTTTTCTTGTTCAACGAGCCTCAACCCGGGCTCATTCTTCGCTGGGTGCCAACCCGGCTGCGGCAGCATTGTCGTCGTCTGCCGGTGCGTTGGCTTCGACGATTTCTGCGCCTTCTTCGTTGTCTTCTTCCGCTTCCAACCGCATCACGCTGACCAGCGTTTCATCGGCAGGCAGACGGATCAACGTGACGCCCTGGGTGTTGCGGCCAAGTTGCGAGACCTCCGCTACGCGGGTACGCACCAGCGTGCCCTGATTGGAGATCAACATCAGCTCATGCGCCTCGGTGACCTGCACCGCGCCAACCAACGCGCCATTGCGTTCGGAGCACTGGATGCCGATCACGCCCTGGGTGCCGCGACCTTTCTTGGTGAACTCGACCAGCTGGGTGCGCTTGCCGTAACCGCGTTCCGTCGCGGTGAGAATGTCGCCCTCGGCGGCTACGATCAGCGACACCACATGCGCGCCCTCAGCCAGGCGCATGCCGCGCACGCCGGCGGCGGTACGGCCCATCGAACGCACGGTGTTCTCGTCGAAACGGTTCACCTTGCCATTGGAAGCAAACAACAGAATGTCGCTGTTGCCATCGGTCATCTCCACATTGACCAACGCGTCGCCGTCGTGCAATTTGATCGCCAGCTTGCCCTTCTGCAGCTGGAACGCGAATTCGGTCAGCGGGGTTTTCTTGACCGTGCCGAGCTTCGTTGCGAAGAACACGAAGCTGTCTTCGCTGTACTCCCGGATCGGCAACACCGCCTGGACTTTCTCGCCCTCACCCAGCGGAAGCAGGTTGATGATCGGCTTGCCGCGCGCGCCCGGACCCGCTTCCGGAATCTGATAGACCTTGAGCCAGTAGACCCGGCCGTTGCTGGTGAAGGTCAGCAAGGTGTCATGCGTGTTGACCACCCACAACTGTTCGACGACATCCTCTTCCTTCAGCGCCGATGCCGAGCGCCCCTTGCCGCCTCGCTTCTGCGCGCGATAAGTGCTGGCCGGCTGGCGCTTGATGTAGCCGGTATGCGACAAGGTCACCACCATGTCTTCCGGCGCGATCAGGTCGAGTACGTTGAGATCTTCCTGCGAATGCTGGATTTCGGTGCGGCGGGCATCGCCGAATTCGTCCTTGACCGCCTCAAGTTCGCCGCGGATCACCTCGAGCAGGCGCTCGGGATTTTCCAGGATCTCGATCAGGCCGCGAATGGTTTCCAGGATCTGTCTGTACTCGTCGGAGAGTTTTTCCTGCTCCAGCCCGGTCAGGCGATGCAGCCGCATTGCCAGGATTTCCAGCGCCTGCGCTTCGGACAGCTGATAGCCGTCTTCCTTCAGTCCATCGCGCGGGTCCATCTCCTCCGGTCGCGACGCCTCGGCGCCGGTGGCCGAGAGCAACGCACGCACCAAGCCGGCTTCCCAGCGCCGCGAGACCATGCGCTCGCGCGCTTCGGCAGGCGACGCCGAGGTCTTGATCAGCTCGATCATCTCGTCGATGTTGGCCAATGCGACGGTGAGGCCTTCGAGGATGTGCGCGCGGGCACGGGCCTTGCGCAGTTCGAAGATCGTGCGGCGGGTAACCACCTCGCGGCGATGGCGGATGAACGCCTCGAGAATGTCCTTGAGATTCAGCAGCCGCGGCTGACCGTCCAGCAGCGCGACCATGTTGATGCCGAACGTCACCTGCATCTGGGTCTGCTGGAACAGGTTGTTCAGCACCACGTCGCCCATCGCGTCGCGACGGATCTCGATGACGATGCGCATGCCGTCCTTGTCGGACTCGTCGCGCAGTTCGCTGATGCCTTCGAGCTTCTTTTCCTTCACCAGCTCGGCGATCTTTTCGATCAGCCGCGCCTTGTTCACCTGGTACGGCAGCTCGTGGACGATGATCGTCTCGCGCCCGTTCGCCTCGGTTTCCACTTCGGCCCTGGAACGCACCAGGATGCGGCCGCGACCGGTGCGGTACGCCTCGATGATGCCGGAAGAACCGTTGATGATGCCGTAGGTCGGAAAATCCGGCCCGGGGATGTGGTGCATCAGCTCGTCGATGCCGAGCGACGGATTGTCGATCAGCGCCATCGTCGCCGCGATCACCTCGTTGAGGTTGTGCGGCGGAATGTTCGTGGCCATGCCGACCGCGATGCCGGCCGATCCGTTGATCAACAGGTTCGGCACACGCGCCGGCAACACCAGCGGCTCGTGCTCGCTTTCATCGTAGTTGGGACCGAAGTCGACGGTGTCCTTGTCGATGTCGGCCAGCAATTCGTGGGTGAGGCGCGACATGCGCACCTCGGTGTATCGCATCGCCGCGGCATTGTCGCCATCGACCGAACCGAAGTTGCCCTGGCCATCGACCAGCAGGTAGCGCAGCGAGAAAGGCTGCGCCATGCGCACGATGGCGTCGTAGACCGACTGATCGCCATGCGGATGGTATTTACCGATCACGTCGCCGACCACGCGGGCCGACTTCTTGTACGGCTTGTTCCACACGTTGCCCAGTTCGTTCATCGCGAACAGGACACGGCGATGCACGGGCTTCAGGCCGTCGCGGACATCGGGGAGCGCACGGCCCACGATCACGCTCATGGCGTAGTCGAGGTAGCTCTGACGCATCTCGTCTTCGATGTTGACGCGAATGATTTCTTTGGCGAGTTCTGCCATTGATCGGCTTCCCTGAATGACGAAAAAAGGACGCTGGCGCCGCGCCTCAAGCGCATGCGCGAGCGACCCGAAATCAACCCGAGGAGTGTAGCACGAACAGCCTCAAAACGACAGTATTTATCTATTGTGAATCAACAACTTACAGCGTCACCCGAGAGCGCACGAAATGCATCCTGCGGGTTATCGAAAATTTGCCCGGTGCAGCTGGATCGAACAGCTCGCGCAAGCCTGTATCGGCAGCCGCCACGGCTCGAGAATCCACCAGAAGCAGCGCATGACAACAGGCGAACCGAACAAGGGAATCCCGCTCAATGTCCCGTCGCGACATCGACCAACCGGGCAAAACGCGTTACCGACGAGAAAGGCATGAGAGAGATACCTCGCTAGCGCGTCACCACCCGAACATCGCCTGCATGGCGATGCTGCTGGGCCGCTCGATCACGCCGCGCTCGGTCACGATCGCGTCGATCAGTTCCGCCGGTGCCACGTCGAAGACCGGATTCCATGCCTGTGCACCCTCGACCACGGTGCGTGTCCCCGCGGTACTGAGCAGCTCGTCCGGATCGCGCAATTCAATCTCGATCTCCTCGCCCGTGGCAGTGGCCATGTCGACCGTCGAGGACGGTGCCACCACCATGAATTTCACGCCGTGGTATTTCGCGGCGATGGCCAACTGATAGGTGCCGATCTTGTTCGCCGTATCGCCATTCGCGGCGATGCGATCCGCACCCACGATCACCCATTGCACCGCGCCGGATTTCATCAGATGCGCTGCAGCCGAGTCGGCAATCAATTGTGCGGGAATGCCGTCGCGCACCAGCTCCCACATGGTCAATCGGGCGCCCTGCTGCCACGGGCGGGTTTCGCCGGCGTAGACCCGTGCGATCCGGCCGGCAGCCACGCCGGCGCGGATCACGCCCAGAGCGGTGCCGTAACCGGCGGTGGCCAGCGAACCGGTATTGCAATGGGTCAATACGCCCGAACCCGGTGCGATAAGCGAGGCACCGAGCTCGCCCATCTGCCGGTTGGCCGCCAGATCCTCGTGCTGGATCGCCTGCGCCTCACGCACCAGCGCGGAAGCATCGACGCCGGCCGCGATGCGTTTCTTCATCCGGTCCAGCGCCCACATCAGGTTCACCGCGGTGGGGCGGGCGGCGCGCAATGAAGTCAGCACGGATTCGAGCGGCGCGCCTTGCTGTGCTGCCATCGCCACGGCCCACGCCGCGGCAATCCCGATGGCCGGTGCGCCGCGGACGGCCAGATCGCGGATGGCCTGCGTCACCTGCGCGGCATCGCGGCAATCGATCCAGCGTTCTTCGTTCGGCAGAAGACGCTGGTCGAGCAAGCGCAGGTGGTCGCCCTGCCACTGCACGGCGCGAATGGAATCGTGGGTTTCGGTAGGCGTGATCATCCAGTCATTATCGCCTGCCACGCGTGAATCATGCACGACGGGCAGTGCTGCGCGGCACGCGATTCACGCGCGCTGGCGCAGCCATTGATGGATGGCCGGCGGCACCTCGCGCTGCGCGCGGCTCGATACATAGATGCCGATATGGCCGCCCTTGAACGCAAGCTGTGTGTAGTCGGTAGTGCCGACATGTTTGCCCAGCGCGCGCGATGCATCCGGCGGCACCAGATGATCCTGTTCGGCGAAGATGTTCAGCACCGGCTGCGTCACCATGCCCAGATCCACCGGCTTGCCGCCGATCTCGAGGGTGCCCTTGACCAGTTTGTTTCCCTGATAGAAATCCTTGATGAACTGACGAAAAGCCTCACCGGCCTGATCCGGCGAATCGAATATCCAGCGCTCCATGCGCAGGAAGTTCTCCAGTTCGGTCGGATTGTCGAGGATGTCCACCATGCCGATGTATTTTTGCTGGTTCAGCCGTACGGGCTTCAGCGTGAGATAGACGTAGTTCATCAGCCCGGCAGGGATATTGCCCATCGTGTCGACGAACAGATCCACGTCCATGCTGCGGCACCAGTGCGACAGCATGTTGTCCGGCGTGTGGAAATCCACCGGGGTGACCATGGTGATCAGGTTCTTCACCTTGTCCGGATGCAGCGCCGTGTAGCACAACGAGAACGCGCCACCCTGGCAGATGCCGAGCAGGTTGACCGCATCCAGATCGTGCCGTTTTCGCACCACATCGACGCAGCGGTCGAGATAGCCGTTGATGTAATCGTCAAGGGTCAACCAGCGATCGGCACCATCGGGATAACCCCAGTCGATCAGGTAGACGTCCTCGCCCTGCTCCAGCAGATTGCGCACCATCGAACGGTCGGCCTGCAGGTCGGTCATCCACACCGTGTTGACCAGTGCATAGACGATCAGCAACGGCGTTTTCGCAGTTGTCTTGCCATGACCGGTGAAGTGCCACACTTTCAGCTTGTCTTCGCTGTAAACCAGTTCGCGCGGGGTATTTGCGTACTCGGGCTCGCGCATGCCGCGCAAATGGCCCATGCCGGTGGCGAGCTTGCGCTGAAACGTGGCGATATCGCCCAGAGCCTTGCTCGGATCGATGCGCAATGGCGTGTACATGGCAGAGTCTCCTTACTTGCGCTTGCGCGAGCCGGCGCGGGATTTGGATACGGTCAAGGGCTTGGCTCTGCTGACTGAAACCTTGCGCGCTGGCTTTGCCGGGAGCTTGGGAATGGACTTCTTTACCGCCGAAGCAGATGGCCTGGCCGGAGCCGCCTGCTTTGCCGCCAGCTGGCGCTTCAACGCGGCCATTTCGCGGCGCAGCGCCATGATCTCGTCGGCATGTTCTCCGGCTGATGACGTCTGGCTGGAGCGAAACTCACGACGCAAGGCCTGCAGTCGTTCGCCCAGGCTTGATACCTCACTGCGCGTGGGCACACCAAGCTGCTGGCAAAGCTGTTCGGTCTGCTGCTGCTGCATCTGGCGCACGCGCATTTGCGTGTTGACCATCTCGCCATAGGCCTCACGGAACTCATCGGACAATGCGATCTCGGCATAAGCCTCTTCGGCCGCATCCACCCACAGGTCGTACAACGCCTTGAGCGAATCAATCTGGCGACCGGGTTCGGCATGCTCGGCCAGCTTGTCCTGCAAACGTTGCATGCCTTGCGCATTGGCACGCTGGATCAGTGCCTGATAGCGAGCCGAAGCCTGTAACGCTTCCAGCACGGCGGTAGCCACCGCCTGCTGCTGCATCTGCTGCTCGCGGTTCTGGCCAAAAGCCGGCGTCGGCCCCTGCGCGCCCGGCAGATCGCCGAAGCCGCTGTGCTGAGCCGCCTGCATCCAGGATTGCCATTGCCGCTGAAAACCTTCCGCTCCGGCGCTGTCGATACCGCCAAATGCCTGCGCAAACGGCTGGCTGGCTCCGCCGAACATCTGCTGCAACTGCTGGCGCCAGTCGCCGGACTGGGGCGCCGCACCACCTGCAGCGGCCGCCTGCATCCAGTCGAAGTATCCCTTCAGGCCGGATAGCGTGCGCTCAAGTGTGTCGTTGCCGGAAGCCGGTGCTGGCGGCGGCGTGAAGAACGGATTGGCGGCAGGCGGTTGCTGCTGTTGCAGTTGACGGGTCCAGGCGTCCCAGGATTGCTGTGCCAGGGTTTGATAATCCCTGATGAAATCATTTGCCGGATCAGCCATCGGTACGTCCTCGTCCAAGGTTCCTGCATCCTAGCAAAAGCGTGTTGCACAAAATCACCCACACCAAAATGCACGAGGCCCGGCATAAGCCGGGCCTCGTGGAATCGCTTTACGCGGAAACTCAGGCGGTGGCGCCGCTGGCGCGCTCGTCTTCGGTCACTGCCTTCATCGACAAGCGAATGCGGCCCTGCTTGTCCACTTCGAGCACCTTGACCTTGACGATGTCGCCTTCCTTGAGCTTGTCGGAAACCTTCTCGACGCGCTCGTCGGAAATCTGCGACACATGCACCAGACCATCCTTGCCCGGCATGATCGTGACGAATGCACCGAAGTCCATCAGTTTGGCGACCTTGCCCTCGTAGATGCGACCCGGCTCGACGTCGGAGACGATCTGCTCGATACGCTTCTTCGCCGCTTCACCCGCCTCGCGATTGACCGAGCCGACGATGATGGTGCCGTCGTCACTGATGTCGATCGTGGTACCGGTCTCTTCGGTGATCGAACGGATGGTCGCGCCACCCTTGCCGATCACTTCGCGGATCTTGTCCGGATGGATCTTGATGGTGATCAGGCGCGGAGCGAACTCGCTCATCTCCGTGCGGGCGGTGGTGAGCGCCTTGGCCATCTCGCCGAGGATGTGCAGGCGACCACGCTTGGCCTGCTCCAGTGCCACCTTCATGATCTCTTCGGTGATGCCGTCGATCTTGATGTCCATCTGCAGCGCGGAGATGCCATCGGCGCTACCGGCCACCTTGAAGTCCATGTCGCCGAGGTGATCCTCGTCACCCAGGATGTCGGACAGCACCACGAAGTCGCCACCTTCCTTGACCAGGCCCATCGCGATACCGGCCACCGGTGCCTTCAGGGGAACACCGGCGTCCATCATCGCGAGCGAGGAACCGCAGACCGATGCCATCGACGAGGAGCCGTTGGACTCGGTGATTTCCGAGACCACGCGCAACACGTAGGGGAATTCCTCGATGCTCGGCTTGACGGCCTGCACGCCACGCTTGGCGAGGCGACCGTGACCGATCTCGCGACGCTTCGGCGCACCGAAGCGACCGGCCTCGCCCACCGAGAACGGCGGAAAGTTGTAGTGGAACAGGAACGGATCCTTCGACTCGCCACCTGGCGCGTCGATGATCTGCGCGTCGCGCGTGGTGCCCAGCGTGACGACGACCAGTGCCTGCGTCTCGCCGCGGGTGAACAACGCCGAGCCATGGGTACGCGGCAGGACGCCGACGCGTGCGGTGATCGCGCGTACGTCATCGAGCTGGCGTCCGTCGATGCGCACCTTGGTCTTCAGCACGCTGTCGCGCATGGTGTGGTATTCGAGCTCGCCGAACTCCTTCGACAGCTCGGCCGACGACCAGGCGTTTGCTTCGGCTTGCGCCTTGAGCTCACCCAGCACGTCGGCCTTGATCGCGGAAATCGCGTCGCGGCGCTGCAGCTTGTCGCGCACCTGGAACGCTTCGTCCAGCTTGCTGCCGACGGCGCCCTTGATGGCGGCGACCAGCGACTGGTTGCGGGCAGGTGCCTGCCAGTCCCACGACGGCTTGGCGGCCTCGGCGGCCAGCTCGGCGATCGCACGGATCGCGGTCTGCATCTGCTGATGACCGAACATCACCGCGCCGAGCATCACATCCTCGGACAGCAGCTGGGCTTCGGATTCCACCATCAACACCGCACCGGCGGTACCGGCAACAACCAGGTCCAGTTGGGAGGTCTTCAGCTCGGTGGCCGACGGGTTCAACAGGTACTGGCCATTGGCGTAACCGACACGGGCAGCACCGATCGGGCCCTTGAAGGGAATACCGGCGAGCGACAATGCCGCCGAAGCGCCGAGCAGCGCGACGATATCGCCGTCGACTTCCGGATTCAGCGAGACGACCTGCGCGATGACCTGCACCTCGTTCTTGAAATCTTCCGGAAACAGCGGACGTACCGGGCGATCGATCAGGCGCGAGGTCAACGTCTCCTTCTCGGTCGGACGGCCTTCACGCTTGAAAAAGCCGCCCGGAATGCGTCCGGCGGAGTAGAACTTCTCGACGTAGTCGACGGTGAGCGGGAAGAAATCCTGCCCTTCCTTCTGCTTGGTCGCAGCCACCGCGGTGACCAGCACCACGGTACCGCCCATGCTGGCCATGACCGCGCCCGACGCCTGGCGGGCAATTTCGCCCGTCTCCAGCGTGACTTCGTGACTACCGTACTGGAATGACTTGGTTACTTTTGCCACGTTGTTCTACTCCTCGTCCGGTGGATTAACGGCGCAGGCCGAGGCGTTCAATCAGGGTCTGGTAGCGCGCAAGATCGCGATCTTTCAGATAGCTGAGCAGGCGTTTGCGCTGGTTGACCAGCTTCAGCAGACCACGACGGGAATGGTGATCCTGCTTGTGTTCCTTGAAGTGGCCGGTGAGATGGTCGATGCGGGCGGACAACAGGGCCACCTGGACCTCGGTCGAACCGGTGTCGTTCGGCACGCGGCCGAAATCAGCAATGATCTTGCCGGTCTGTTCTGCGTTAAGAGACATGGGTATACGTTTCCTTGAAAGGCGATGCGAAGCTTGCGCTTGCATCATCGCGATGACGCAAGCGCAAGCTTCGCCTAGATGAATGAAAGCGTTGAAATAACTTGTCTATTCTACTGATGGGAGCGGTGTTACAACAAGTGCGAAGCGGGTTATCGAGCACATTTTCTTCAGTCCGGCGGCAGGTTGAAGCCCCGCAGGATGCGAGCACGACCGCTGTCGTCCAGTTCCAGCAGCGCCAGTAGCGCGCCATCTTTGGCGAAGGCGGCGCAACGGCCGGTTGGTGGGGCCTGCGGGAGTTCGATCTGCTGGCCGCGCGCGATCGCCATGCTTTGCAACTCATCGAGTTGCAGCACCGGCAAATCGGACAATCCGGCCGATACCGGCAATAACCACGCCAGCAAGGCTTCATCGCCCTGCTCCGCCGCCTGCTGCAGCTGCTCCAGCGTCACCATGTGCGGCTCGCGGAACGGTTCCACCCACAGCCGGCGCAGCGCGGTCAGGTGCGCACCACAGCCCAGATCCTCGCCCAGGTCGGCCGCCAGCGAGCGCACATAGGTGCCCGAGCCGCATTCCACGAGCAAGGTCAGCGTGTCGTCCGTGCGCCCCAGCAGTTCCAGCTGGTGGATCTCGACCTCGCGCGGCGGCACCTCGACGCTCTCGCCGCGACGCGCCTTGGCATACAGCCGCTCGCCATCCCGCTTGAGCGCCGAGTACATCGGTGGCACCTGCAGGATGCATCCGCGCAACCTGGCCAATGCCGCTTCGATGGTGGCTTCGTCGAGCGCCGGTAGCGGACGCTGCCGCACGATCTCGCCTTCACGATCGGCCGTATCGGTGGTGATGCCGAGCCGACATTCAGCCAGGTACGCCTTGCGCGCGCCAAGCAAACTGCCGGCCAGCTTGGTCGCTTCGCCGAAACACAATGGCAACAGGCCAGTGGCCAGCGGATCGAGCGCGCCGGTATGACCGCCCTTGACCGCACGCAGCAGTCGACGCACGGATTGCAGCGCCTGGTTGGAGCTCAGACCCAGCGGTTTGTCGAGCAGGACGATGCCGTGCAGATCACGGTGCTTGATACGCGGCGGACGATTCATCGGTTCAGCGACGCCCAACGTTCCGGTTCAATCCTGCTTGTCGCCATTGGGCGGCACCAGATCGCGCGCCTGCTCGCGCAGCAGCGATTCGATGCGCTCGCCCTTGTCGACCGAGTCGTCATACTTGAATTTCAGCTCCGGCACCCGACGCATGCGCATGCCGCTGTGTGCCAGCGAATGGCGGATCTCGTGGCCGATCGCGTTGAGCGCTTTCACCGCCGGCAGCCCCTGATCGGGCAGCATGGCGGTCACCCATACGGTGGCCCAGTCCAGGTCGCGGGTGATTTCCACGTCCGACACGCTGACCGACGGCAGCCCATGATCACGCACGGCCGCATGCACCAGCAAGCCCAGTTCGCGGCGCAACTCGGCACCGATGCGATCGGTACGTTTGAAATCACGGGATGGCATAACGACCTCCAAAGACAATTTCCCTTCTCCCCCGCGGGAGACGCATCGGCAGGATAGGCGATGCGTGCGGCGCAGCCGCCGCAAGTGAGCCACAGGGATGTGGCGAATACAGGTGCCCCGCGAGGGGCGGATGAGGTTTCACGGCGCTGCATGGATCTCACTCGGGCCGTGAACCCTCATCCCACCCCTCTCCCGCAGGGCGGGAGGGGCTCGAGGTCAAAGCGTGCGCGCCACTTCGGTGCGTTCGAAGCACTCGATCTGATCGCCCGGTTTGACGTCGTTGTACTGCTTGACGGCGATGCCGCATTCCATGCCGTTACGCACTTCGTCGACCAGTTCCTTGAAGCGGCGCAGCGATTCCAGTTCGCCCTCGAAAATCACCACGTTGTCGCGCAGCACGCGGATCGGCTTGCTGCGCTTGACCGTACCTTCGGTGACCATGCAACCCGCCACGGCGCCGAACTTGGAGCTGCGGAACACGTCGCGGACCTCGGCGGTGCCGATGATGTCCTCGCGCACTTCCATGCCGAGCAGGCCGGTGGCCGCCTGGGTCACCTGATCGATCACGTCATAGATGATCGAGAAGTAGCGCACGTCCAGACCCGCCGTCTCGATCACCTTGCGTGCCGATGCATCGGCACGCACGTTGAAGCCGATGACCAGCGCCTTCGAGGCCGCTGCCAGCGTGGCATCGGATTCATTGATGCCGCCGACACCGGACGAGACCACGTTGACCCTGACCCGCTCGTTGCCGATCTGGGTCAGCGACTCGCGCAGTGCCTCGACCGAGCCCTGCACGTCGCCCTTGACCAGGATATTGAGCGTCTGCTGCTCCACGCCCTGGCCCATCTTGGCAATGATGTCCTCGAGCCGGTTGCTCTTGCTGACCATGCGCGTTTCGCGGCGCTTGAGCTCACGCTCCTGCGCCACCTCGCGGGCCAGGCGCTCGTCCTCGACGCAGACGAAGTCGTCGCCGGTTTCCGGCACGCCGGACAGACCGAGCACCTGCACCGGAATCGACGGACCGGCTTCCAGCACCTGCTTGCCGGTTTCGTCGATCAGCGCGCGCATGCGGCCGTACTCGATGCCGCAGACGATGAAATCGCCCTTGCGCAACGTGCCCTGCTGCACCAGCACCGTCGCCACCGGACCGCGGCCACGATCCAGGCTGGATTCGATCACCACGCCGGAGGCGCGGCCATCGGCCACCGCCTTCAGTTCCATCACTTCGGCCTGCACCGAGATCGCATCGAGCAGATCCTCGACGCCCGCACCGGTCTTGGCCGACACCGGTATGAACTGGACGTCGCCGCCCCAGTCTTCCGGCACCACCTCGTACTGCACCAGCCCCTGCTTGACGTTGTCCGGATTGGCGCCGTCCTTGTCCATCTTGTTGACGGCGACGATCAGCGGCACCTTGGCAGCACGCGCATGTTTCACCGCTTCCACGGTTTGCGGCATCACACCGTCATCGGCAGCCACCACCAGGACCACGATGTCGGTCGACTGCGCGCCACGGGCACGCATCGACGTAAACGCGGCGTGGCCGGGAGTATCCAGGAAGGTGATGACACCCTTGGACGTATCCACGTGATACGCGCCGATATGCTGGGTGATGCCGCCGGCTTCGCCGGATGCGACCTTGGTGCGGCGGATGTAGTCGAGCAGCGAGGTCTTGCCGTGATCGACGTGGCCCATGATCGTCACTACCGGCGGACGCGTGATCTTCTCGCCTTCCAGCTCGACGTTCTGGGTATGCGCCGCCAACGTGTCCTCGGCGTTGTTCTGGTTGTCGGCGACCGGCACATGGCCCAGTTCTTCCACCACCAGCACCGCGGTGTCGTGATCGACGGTCTGATTGATGGTCGCCATCACGCCCATCTTGAACAGCGCCTTGACCACCTCGGAACCCTTGACCGCCATCTTCTGAGCCAGCTCGGCGACGACATTGGTGTCGCCGACGATCACTTCGCGCACCACCGGTGCGGTGGGGCGCGAGAAACCATGCGGGCCACTGGGCGGATTGCTGTTGCCGCGCGACAGCATCTCGCGGCCACTGCTGCGACCCGGCTTGCCACGCTTGTTGCTGGACGAGCGGCGCGCACGATCGGCTTCGCTCAGGTGCATCTGACCACCGGCGAAACGCTTGCCGGCGCTGTCGCGGCCTTCCTTGCCACTTGCACCACCGCCCGCGTTGTCGTTGCGCTCGCGGGGGTGCTTGGGTTTGTTGCGGCTGGCGTCGCCAGCCGCCGCCGGCGATGCGGCAGCATCGGTCGCAGCGGCACGAACGACCGGCTTTGCCGCAGCCACTACCGGCGCAGGCGCGGGTGCGGGCACCGGCTTGACCAGCTTTTCGCGTTTGCGCGGCTCATGAATGCGCGGCAGGATCATGCCCAGGTCGCGCTGATCCATACGCTGGACGGACCCGGCTGCGTCTTCGATGTCCGCGGACGCCGTCTCGGCTGCCGGTGCCGCCTCGACGTGACTGCCGGCCGTCGGCTCGGCTGCACTGACTGTCTCGACCTGGCGTTGTTCTTTTTCGTCCTGCCGCTGCTTCTCGTCGAGGGCGCGCTGCTGCGCTTCCTCCTGACGACGATGCTCGGCGTCGAGACGATCGTGTTCTTCCTGCTCGCGCTGCTGCTGCGACTCCTGCAGCTTGCGCACGGCATCCTCGCGCTCGGGCTCGACGCTGGCCTCCTCGGCAATCACGCTGCGCTTGACATAGGTCCGCTTGGCACGAACCTCGACGTTGACCGTCTTGGCCGTACCTGCAGCACCACGCCCGCCCGGCGTGGCCACCTTCAGCTCGCCGACCGTGCGGCGCTTGAGGGTGATCTGGCGTGGCGCACTATCGTCGACCTCCGCAGCTGCTTCGCTCTTGCCATGCGTGCGCCGCAGGAAGCCCAGCAGCTTCACCTTTTCGGTGCTGCTGATGACTTGCTCCTGATCGGAGAATTTCATGCCTGCTTCGCCCAGCTGCGTGAGCAACCGGTCGACTGGCATGCCCAGTACCTGGGCGAGTTGTTTGATCGTGACGTCCGACATCGTGTTCTTTGCTCCGCCGTTCCCGCGCTTATCGTCAGTGCGACATTATCCATGCCGCCACCTCCATCCATGGTGAAAGGCTTCTTAAAGCCTTTCTCGGCACACCCGTCCAGGGTGCCGCCGTCCGCGGTTAGCCGCCTTTCTCCAGCCGCGCGATCATCGGCGCACGTGCCGCCATGATCAGTGCTGCAGCGCGTTCCTCGTTCATCCCTTCGATATCGATCAGGTCATCCACCGCAAGATCCGCCAGATCGTCGACCGTGTTCACTTCGCGCGCGGTCAATGCAAAGGCCGTCGTCTCATCCATGCCTTCCAGCGCCAGCAGTTCGCCGGACGGCTGATGTTCGTCGACGCCCTCCTCCACCGCCAGTGCCTCGGTCAGCAGCGCATCGCGGGCGCGGGCGCGCAGTTCCTCGACGATGTCTTCGTCGAAGCCTTCCACCGCCAGCAGTTCGGCGCTGGGCACGTACGCGATTTCCTCGACGCTGGAGAAGCCTTCCTGCACCAGGATGACCGCAATCTCCTGATCCACTTCGAGCTTGTCCATGAACAGCTGGCGTGCGGCCTCCTGCTCGGACTCGCTCTTGGCGGTGACCTGGTCCTGGGTCATCACGTTGAGCTGCCAGCCGGTCAGCTTGCTGGCCAGACGCACGTTCTGGCC
>DHXA01000258.1:0-15441 GCA_002413455.1 Rhodanobacter sp. UBA5168
GACAGGTCGTCGCGCGGATCCGGCTCGGTGTAGCCCAGCGCATGCGCCTCACGCACCAGCGCGGAGAACGGCTGGCGGCCGTCGTGGCGATTGCATAGCCAGGCCAGCGTGCCGGAGAACATGCCTTCCACGGCGAGCAGTTCGTCGCCGGTGTCGAGCAGATCGCGCAGCGTCTGCACCACCGGCAGCCCGGCACACACGGTGGCCTCGTAGCGGAAGCGTGCGCCGCCGGCGCAGGCCGCGCGGATCGCCTGCCAGCGCGCCAACGGTCCGCTGCCGGCGAGCTTGTTCGGCGTTACCACGTGGAGGCCGGCCGCGAGCCAGTGCGGATAGTGCGCGGCCACGTCGTCGTTCGCGCTGCAGTCGATCAGCAGCGCATGCCGGCCGTCGTCGCCACGCACGTGCTCGGCAAAGGCGTCGAGGTCGTTCGGCCGCCAGATCTGCGCACCACCGTGGCGGCCATTGAGTTCGGCATCGTCGCAGTCCAGCCACATGCGCTTGCTGGCCACCACGCCGCACAGTCGCAGATCCAGTCCGCTGTCGCGGAGCAGTCGCGGCTGCGCGGCCCGCAACTGTTCCAGCAAGGCGCTGCCGACCCGGCCGGGACCGATCACGCCGACCGCCAGCACGCGCCGGCGAAGGGGCGCTGCCGACGGCGGCCATGGAAGTGCAAGCCGTTGCGGATGTCCGGCAAGTTCGGACGCACAGATATTCACGATGACCTCCTGTTGAGGCCCGTGCTCGCTGGCGGATCGGCTTGTGCTTGTGAGTACGCCGGCCCGCCTCATCGAGGGCGGGGCCGTTGCGTAGTGAAGAACCTAGTCGCGCACGGACACCCACCCCGACGGAGTCGGGGTGGGTGTCGTAATCGTGGTGGCGATGGAGCGGGTGGCGGCGCCCGCCGCCAACGTCGCGCACCCGGCGGAAGCCGGGGTGGGGCGCATGCGTACTGGCGTGGAAAGCGGCGACATGCTTCGACCTTAGAGGGATGGCTGCACCGCGGTCAACAGATTCATTTGCAACTTTTCATCATATCCGCGGCTGCACGAGTCAATCCGCTACCTGCGCCATGAAGATCACCGATGCGGGCGTGCGTGTCCGCGGATGCAGCGGCTCGCGCCGTTCCAGCAGTCGCAGTCCGTGGTCCGCGAACAGTCCGATCCAGCTTTCCAGCGTACGGAAATACCACGGCGCCGGATCGCTGAAGCCGTCGCTGAAGCCTGCCCAGGAACCTTGCCGCCAGCCGTCCCGATAGGGGAGATCGCCACACGCGGCAACCGGATGAAGGGTCTGCACGAGGAACGTACCGTGCGGGTTGAGCAGTGAGCGGACGACACCGAACAAGCCCTCGACGGACTCCTTGCCGAGCAGGGCGAAGTTGCACACCACGGCATCGACGGACAGTGCGAGCCGGCCGGCGATCACGTCCTCGTAGCTGGCCACGCGGAAGTCGCCGCCGCCGGCCTGCCGCGCCTGTTCGATCAGGGCGGGAATCGCATCGATCCCGATCACGCCGATGCCGGCGCCGGCAAGCGCGCGGGCCAGCCAGCCTTCCCCGCAGCCGATGTCGAGCACCGATCGTGGCGAGCGCTCGAGCGTGGCGCCGACGATGGCCCGATCGGTGACCAGCCGTCGGCTCTCGATCTGCTGCCCGCGCACGGCGGTCGTCCATGGCCCGGCGTTGACGCCCCACGAGTCGATGATCCTGGCGTCGCTGAGTGGATCGATGCTCATGCCATTTGGATGGGTCGCGAATCGGCTTCGGCTGGAACGCATGGTCAGCTGGCAATCACGTACTCGCTTTGGACGAGGCCGCTGGCGTACTGCCGCGTTTCGACATGCCTGAGGATGATGTCGTGTTGCAGCGGTCCGAAAAGCGGGATCCCGGTGCCGATGAGCACGGGCACGCGCGTGACGATGAGGCGTTGAATCAGCCCGGCCTGCAGGAACCGCTGAATGGTGATCCCGCCGTCCACATAGATGTGCCGGATACCGCGTGCGGCGAGCTGCGACGCGATGTCCTCCGGCGCTCCCGCCAAGTGCTCCACAACGGCTCCGGCAGGAGCCGGCGGCAGTGCCCGGCTGCTGAGCACGAACACCGGTTTGCTGCCGTACGGCCATGGGTCAAAGGCCAGCACGGTATCGAAAGTCCTGCGGCCGATGACCAGGGCATCCACCGTGGCCACGAACTCGTCATAGCCGTGAGGTTCGCCCCCGCCCGGCGGCAGGAAATCGAGTTCGTCGTTGGTTCGGGCCATGAAGCCGTCGAGACTGACACCGACAAAGACGGATGCTTTCATGAGCGAACCTCCCGTTGCTGCCTGAACCAAGTCGTGCAGTGAGCCGGTTTCGGCCTGAGTGAATGGCTGGACGTTGCCGGGTACTCACCCGAGCCGGGCACGAAAGTGGAAGCACTCGATGCCGAAGCCCTCGCGAAAATAGAACCGGTGCGCCTGCTCCCGGGTGACGCGCGAGATGAGCTGGATCTCGCTGCAGCCAAGTGTGCGCCCCTCGTCCTTGAGCCGTGCGATCAGCCGTGCGCCGTGGCCGCGTGAACGCACGCGTTCGTCGGCAACGAGGTCGTCGACGTACAAAAGGCTCCCGCAGTACAGCATGTTCATCACCCGGTAGGCAGCGACGGCCCGAACCGTGTCCCCTTCCGATAGCGCCAGCAGCCTGAGCCCGTCGCTCGCCATGAGGCTCCTGATCATCGGGACGTACGCCGCCCGCTCAAGATGCGGACGAAGCTGCTGCATGACATCGAAGGTCGCGGCAATCTGCTCGTCGGTTTCAGCGTGGGCGATGTCGATGGTCATGAATGTCGAACGCTTGAAACGGGTTGGGTGACGGTCTGCATCAGGTCATTGAGCGGGTCTGGCTCGATTCGCCAATGCTCGAAAGCACCTTTTCGCTTTCCGGCGATTGCCATCTCAGCGTGACAGATCGATCGCGTACGTGGCGGTACCGTCGCCGTGGTCCTTGATCTGGTGGATGTTGTGCAGGCCGGCGTCGCGTGCCACGTCCTGCTTGCCGCTGGCCGCCGTGAACACGATCGGACCGCGCGCCTTCAACGGCGCGAATACCCATGAGGTCGGTTCGAGGTCAGCGGTGCCGATCCGGTGCCGACGTTCCAGCCACTTCGCCAGGATCTCGCGGGTGCCGTCAGGTGCGGCCAGCACGATGTTGTTGCCGTCGAGGCCGGGGAAGTCGCCGCCGCCGCTGGCGCGGTAGTTGTTGGTGACGATGATGAACGGGTCGGTCGGTGCGACCGGCTTGCCCTTGAAAGTCAACGTGGTGATGCGCTGGCCGACCGGCTTGGAGACGTCGATGACGTAATGGATGCCGCCCTGGATCTGGTCGAAGTTGTAGCCGACATAGTGGCTGTTGATCAGCGCCTGTTCGCCGCTCCTGGCCGGGTCGATGCGGTTGAAGCGCTGGGCGGATTTCTCCAGCCAGGCCTTGAGGCCGGCGCCGTCGGTTTTCACGGCGGCCAGGGTGTTCGGATAGAAGTACAGATCGGCGGCGCTGCGCAGGGTCAGTGGGCCGGCGGCGACATCGGTGTAGTCGTCGGGGCCGCCGAAGCCGGTGCGGAAAGCGGCGGCGGCGGACAGCACCGGCACGTTGGCCAGCTCCGGATGCAGGCGCGGCAGCTCCCTGCGCACGTAGTCGGCTTGGGCGGCGTTGATCGGTGCCAGCGCAGTCATGTTGCCCTCGTCGGCAAAGTAACTGCTCATGCGCAGCGCGCTTTCGCCAATCGGCGTGTTGACGTAGGCGATCGCCGCTTCATGGGCCTGCTGCACCAGCGGTGCGATGGCGGGATCGGCCGGCACGCACGGGCCCTTTTCCTTGCCCGAGGTGATCGGGCAGATCGGCCGCACTTCGCTATGCGTATTGTCGAGGTCGACCACCCAGCGATCCTGCTGGCGATTCAGCACCAGCTGGATCACGCCCAGATCCTTGCCGAAGAAACCGCCCATCACCGCGGGCACGTTGCGCACGAAACCGAGGTGGGCGTCGACGTCCTTCATGCCGGCGTAGTGCGGGCCGGGGAACTCGGTGTGCGAGTGGCCGAGCAGCAGCACGTCGATGCCGGGCACGCCGGCCAGATACCAGCCCGCGTTCTCCATCTGCGGAGTGTACGGGGCCGTGTCGAGGCCGCCATGCAGGATCGCCACGATCAGGTCGGGATGCTGCGCCTGCAGTTCCGGCAGGTACTTCCGCGCCGCCTCGACCACACCGCTGACGCTGACCTTGCCGGCGAGGTTCTGTTTGTCCCAATCGATGATCGGCGGCGGGGTGAAGCCGATGATGCCGAGCCGCAGCGGCACGCGGATCTTGCTGCCGTCCGCGGTATAGGCCTCGATGGTCTTGCTGACGATCGTCCACGGCTTGAAGATCGGTGCGCCGTCGCGCGTGCTGTAGACGTTGGACAGCACCAGCGGGAAATGCGGGCCGGCGCAGCGGTTGCTGTGGCCGCCGTCCACGTTCATCGGCGTGCCGGTGACCTGCGACAGGAAACCGAGACCGTAGTTGAATTCGTGGTTGCCGGCGGTGCCACCGTCGTAGCCGATCGCATCCATCGCCTTGTAGATCGCCAACTCCTGATCGCAGCCGACCGGCTTCACCAGTGCCTGGTAGTCGGCCAGTACGCTGCCCTGGATGGTGTCGCCGCTGTCGAACAGGAAGGTGTTGGGGAATTCCGCGCGGGCGCGGCGGATCAGCGTGGCGGTGCGTTCGTAGCCGAGCGAGTCGTCCGACTTGAGCTTGTAGTAGTCGTAACTCAGCACGTTGGAATGCACGTCGGTGGTTTCCAGGATCGCCACCTTCGCGCGGGCGCCGTCCGGTGTCTTGCCGGACCGCCAGGGCAGCGCGGCACAGCCCGTAAGCAGGGCGATGGTGAGGGCGACGAGCGGGGTGGCGAACGGGGTCAGGCGTGGCGACATGGCGATTCCGTGGGCGTACAGGTTCAGACCGCGGAAACTAGCAGATCGGGGTGACCGGTTGCGCCTTGCGGCGGCGACAATCCCCAACGCCAGTGGAACGGCGGGGCGGTAGCTCCTGTCTGCTGCAGGCGCAAGACCGTAAGATGGCGTTTCAGTGACATCGGGTCCTACAGGGGGACTTTTTCCCATCATGCGTCGACTGTTTTCCAGCGTCACCCGGGCCCGTGTGGTGTCGCTATGCGCGATGATCTTCTTCGCCGGCTGCATTGTGCTCACGGCGTGGCAGGAGCCGGTCCTGGAGCAGCGGGCCTTCATCATGGGGCTGATGCTGTGCACGTTCGGTGCGCTGTTGTTCCTGTTTGCCCGGTTTGCCACGGCGCTGCTGGTCGGGGGTGCGCTGTTTGTGGCGCTGAAATTCATTTCGGTACTGAAGCTGCGTTATCTCGACTCGCAACTGATGCCGTCGGATTTCATCTATTACGTGCGTACGAGCCTGGTCGACACTTTGCGGCACTACCCGCATCTGTACACGCTGGGTATCGGGTTGTGCGTGATCCTGCCGCCGCTGTTGTGGCTGGTATGGCGCTGGGACTGGCGTGTGCTGGGCGGGCTGGGGCCACGGGTTGCCGCCGGCGTGCGCATCGGCGGCATCGCGCTGAGCGCGCTGGCGTTCTGGCTGTGCATGATGCCCACCGGTCTGTTCGCGCAAGTGCATTCGCGCAACGTCTGGGAGAAGTTGTCCGACGATGCGCAATTGACGAATTTCTTCGTCAATTTCCGCGATTCGGATGTGCAGCTGCCGGCGATGGCCAGCGATGCCGTCGCCGAACAGGCGTGGGGCGCCACTGCGGCGGGTACGCCGGGCGTTGCGCATGCGTCGTACCCGGACATCGTGCAGGTGCTGGAGGAGAGCACGTTCGACCCGTCGATCTACACGGCCTGCAACGTGCCGCAATGCCGGGTGGCGATGTTCCGGCCGGATGCGCGCACCCGCGCGCATGGCGTGCTGCGCGTCCACACGTTTGGTGGCGGCACCTGGGTCAGCGAGTTCGCCGCGCTGACCGGCATGCCGCAGGACATCTTCGGCCCCGGCGGCATGTATGCGCCGTATGTGCTGGCGCCGAAAGTACATGACGCGCTGGCGCTGCAGCTGCGCCGGCTCGGCTATCAGACGATCGGGATCTATCCCACGGAAGCCAGTTTCATCAACGGCAGCAACGCGTATCAGGCCTATGGTTTCGACCACCTGTACGGCGCCAGCGAGCTGGGGCTGGAAGAGTGGGAGGAAAGCGACGCGCAGATGTTCGCCGCCGCCAAGCGCCTTTACGACAAGCTGAAGAAGCCGGGCCAGCCGGTGTTCGTGATGATCCTGACGCTGAACCAGCACGGCCCGCACGATGACGAGCCGATGTCGGAGCTGCGCGCCCCGTTCCGCAACCTGCTGCGCGGATTGTCGCCCGGCGCGGCACTGAACTTCGACACCTACCTGTCGCGCCTGCGCGATTCCGACGTGGCCATGCGCGGGCTGGAACACGATTTCCTCGACCGGCCGGAGCCGACCGTGCTGATGCACTTCGGCGATCACCAGCCGTCGTTCGGCGGCGAGATCCGCAATCTGCAGCGCAAATTGCCGGCGGAGCTGCAGCAGTACCACGACTACCTCACTTACTACATGCTGAAAAGCAACTTCGTCGGCACGCCGATCCCGAGCTACCCGATGCTGGACATCGCGTTCCTGCCGAGCATGGTGCTGCAGGCTGCCGGGGTGCCGACCGACCCGTATTTTTCCGCGGCGATCGCGCTACGCACGCGCTGCAACGGTCTGTACGACGACTGCGCCGTACCGGGACTGGTCGAGTCCTACCACGCGTGGACAATCGGCCGGCTGCACGTATACCAATGAGCCACCCCGGCTGAGCCGAATGGGTCAGGCGCGGGCCACTTTCTGACCCGGGCGGTCACGCCGCGATGGTTTTCTCCCGGCTTCACATGGCCCGGCCGGGCAGTTGTCCTGGGGGCGCGCTGGTCTCGGGTGCGAACGCCCGCACCGCATGCGCGGCGGCTCGCCTGAGGGCGGCGCTCCGTGTTCACGTTGTCGGCGTGCTGGCAGGCGTCTTGCTTTGCATTGCGGCATGAGCCACCGCAACCCCGCCCCTCCCGCAAGCGTTGCCCCCGCGTCGCAAGATCATCCGCCAGCGCTTGACGACGCAGCGCGCGAGCAGCACATGCGCGCGCTGGGGCTGTCCGGCGAAACCCGACGCTTCCTGCACGATCTTCACGTGGCCGAGAAGCAGCTCAACGACGCCTTCTACGTGGGCCACCAGGGCGGCGAACTGGAGCAGCGGATTATCCGGGTCTATCGCGAAATGTACGGGGCCGGCTGAGCCGACCCGCGCTGCCGCGTGCGGCTCAGTGGCGTTCCGCGGCGGCCTGGTCGAAGTAGGTCCACTGCCGGTCGCCGCTGCCGAGCCGCTTGAGTTCCACGGTGAAGTCGAAGCGGCTGGCCCGCAGCGGGCTGCCGTCGATGCGCTGCATGCTCAGGCCGGTGGCCGGCTGCTTCGGCCGCAGCGCGGCGCGCTTGAGCCGGTAGGCAGTGAGCGGGCGCGCCAGCTGGCCGGCCAGCGCCTCATGCAGCACGCGGCCCTGCGCCGTGGGCAAGGCCAGCCCGAGCACGGCCGCCAGGGTGGGTGCCAGGTCGACGTTGCCGCTGGGCAGCGGGTCGGAAAAGCCGCGGCGGAAATCGGGGCCGGCCGCGAGCAGGGTGTTGTGCACGTCGATCGGGCTGAAGCTGCCGTGCTGACCGCGCTCGGTGCTGGTGGTGCCGTATTCGGTGCCGCGGAAGCCCTGGATCACCGCGTGCGCATCCCATGCGTAGCTGATGATGATGTCCGGCCCGCGTGCTGCGTTTTCCAGGTGCACGTCCTCGGCCGGCAGCGTGCCGGGCAGGTCGCCGTAGCGGCGCGCCACGAAGATCGCGCCCACGTATTCACGCGACTGCAGGAAGCGCACGGTACGCTGCACCAGCGCCGCATCGTGCTCGGGCTGGTACAAGTAGTCGGTGCCGTCGTTGGGCGCCAGCACCAGCGAGCCCTTCGGCAACTTCTCGGGCAGCGTGTAGCCTGGCGTGGTGTATGGGCCGGGCTTGCCGCAGATGCTGCCGTCGTCGTCGTAGCGGGTCGGCTGCAACGGGCTGCCGTCCGGGCGCAGGCCGCTCATCACCGGCGCGTAGCTGCAGCCCTGGCCGTCGAACGCGCGAAAGCCGGCGCGGGTGAGCTGGTCGGCCAGCCGCACGCTGCCGGACACCGAATAGCCCCACGCGTTGTCGACGCCGCCCACGCGGCCGTCGTTGATCGTGCGCAGCGGGAACAGGTCGCGCGCGCCGGCCACGTTGCTGTGGCCGTGGTCGGACACCACGATCAGGTCGGTGTCGCCGGCCATGCCCAGTTCGCGCAGCTTCGCCCCGAGCTTGCCCAGCAGCGCGTCCTGCGCCTGCAGCGCCAGGTGGAATTCGGGCGAGCCCACGCCGTACTGGTGCTGGGTGGTGTCCGGATTGCGCAGCCACACCACGCTGACATCGGGCCGATGCTTCGGCAGCACCTCGTCCAGGTACACCTGCATCATCCACGCGTTGGCCGGTCCCGGCGTGGTCTCGACCGCGGCGCTGGCGTCGGAGGTGACGCCGTCCCTGAGCGTGACCAGCTTGCCCGCCGCCGTGGGCGCGCCGTTGTCGTCGGCCAGCTGCAGCTGATCGGGCGCATAGGTGTGCATGGTGTTCGCCGGCAGCGGGTAGCCGGCCTGTTGCAGCTCCCTGGCGAAGGCCAGCGGCAGCGCGGTGTTCTCGTCCAGCAGCACGTTGCGGCCGCCGGCGTCGGACAGCTTGTAATCCTGCAGGAAGGCCGGGCCCGACTTGCCGATCACCGCGGTGGTGAGACCGGCCTGGTGCGCCGTGGCGAGCAGGGTCGGCACCTGCAGCAGTGCGCCGTCCTCGTGCGCATCGAGGTCGCGCAACACGGCGTAATCCTCGGTGTAGATCGGGTTCTGGAAATCGGCCGCCTCGCCCTTCGCGTTGAGGCCGCTGCCGCCGGGCGCGTAGAAGCTGTTGCCGTAGAAGCCGATCGGGCCGGGGAACGCGCCGGTGGCGAAGCTTGATGCGTTCGCCATGGTGAAGGTGGGATAGGTCGCATGGTTGTCGCTGAAGTCCACGCCGCGGCGCGCCAGCGCCAGCAGGTTCGGCGTGTCCTCGGCGCTGATCGCGTCCGGCCGCATGCCGTCCCACACGAACACGATCGCCCGGTGCGGCCGGGCGGCCGGCGCGGCTGCCGCCGCGTGGGCGGCCGTCGGCGCGCCCAGCACGGCGAGCACGAGGGCGAACGGATACGACAGCAGGTGGCGACGGAACGCAACGGTCATGGCATGGCCCGGAAGGAAGCAGACCCGGCATGGTGCGCGACGGATGTTGCAGTTTGCGGTCGCCGCGGCGGTGCGTGTCGCGGAGTTGTCAACGAACGTACATACGCGCGCCGCATGCTGGGCGTTCAGCCTGCCCCGGAGTCTGCACCATGTTTCGCCTATGCTGGATTCCCCTGTTCGCCATCGGAACCCTGGGCATGTCCGCCCCCGTGCACGCCGCTGAAAAACCGCTGGCCGCCCGCGTGCTGGTGATCGGCCATCGCGGCGCCAGCGCGCTGCGGCCGGAGCACACGCTGGCCTCCTATGCACGGGCGATCGCCGACGGCGCCGACTTCATCGAGCCGGATCTGGTGATGACCAGGGACGGGGTGATGGTGGTGCGCCACGAGAACGAGATCGGCGGCACCACCGACGTGGCCAGCCATCCGGAATTCGCCGACCGCAAGACCCGCAGGATCGTGGACGGCCAGTCCGAGAGCGGCTGGTTCACCGAGGACTTCACGCTGGCCGAACTGAAGACGCTGCGTGCCCGCGAGCGCCTGCCCGAACTGCGCGGCACCCGCTACGACGGCCAGTTCCAGATCCTCACGCTGGACGAGGTGATCGATTTCGTGGCGGCCGAGTCGGCCACGCTGGGGCGGTCGATCGGGATCATCCCGGAGATCAAGCACGGCACGTATTTCCAGCGCATCCAGCGGCCGATGGAGGACGCCCTGCTGGCCACGCTGGCCGCGCATGCCTATACGCGTACCGCGCCGGTGGAGATCCAGTCGTTCGAGATCGCCAACCTCAAATACCTGCACGACAAGCTGGGCGGCGCGCAGGCCCGTCAGCGGCACCCGAACATCCGCCTGCTGCAGTTGCTCGACGAGCCGCAGCTGCAGCCGTACGACGTGGTCGCCGCGGGCGGCACGCTCACCTACGCGCAGATGATGACGCCGGCCGGCCTGCGCGATATCGCACGCTACGCCGATGCGATCGGGCCGGACTACCACGCGATCATCCCGTACCGCGCCGACGGCACGCTGGGCCGGCCCACCGCGCTGGTGCACGATGCCCACGCGGCGGGACTGCAGGTGCACCCGTACACGTTCCGTCCGGAGAACACGTTCCTGGCCAGGGATTTCTGGCACGGCAGCGATCCGCACACGTTCAACGCGGACGGCGCGGTGGCGCAGATGCGCGTCTACCTCGACGCCGGCATCGATGCGTTCTTCACCGACGATCCGGCGCTGGGTCGCCGCGCGGCCGACGCGCGCTGAGCGGGGCGCGCGCCGCACAAACGAAGGCTGGCTGTCACAAGCCTGCAGCGCGGGTCGCCGAGCATGCGCGCACCCTTCATCTGTCCAGGATCCACGCATGCGTCAATTTCTGCCCACCCTGCTGCTGGGCGTCGTCGCGCTGTTCGGCGCCACCGGCAGCATCGCCCGCCCGGTGCTGCTGATCTCGATCGACGGCCTGCGTCCGGCTGACGTGATCGATGCGCAGCAGCGCGGCCTGAAGCTGCCGAACCTGCAGGCGTTCCTCACCCGCGGCAGCTATGCCAGCGATGTGCGCGGCGTGTTGCCCACGCTGACCTATCCGGCGCACACCACCCTGATCACCGGCGTGGCGCCGGCGCTGCATGGCATCAGCAACAACCTCACCTTCGATCCGACCAACAAGAACCAGCTCGGCTGGGACTGGTACGCCAGCGACATCCGCGTGCCCACGCTGTGGGACGCGGCGCATGCGGCGGGCCTGACCACCGCCAACGTGCACTGGCCGGTGAGCGTGGGCGCGCCGGTGGACTGGAACCTGCCGCAGATCTGGCGCACCGGCACGCCGGACGACCGCAAGCTGCTGGCGGCGCTGGCCACGCCGGGCCTGCTGCCCGCGCTGGAAAGAGACCTCGGCCCCTACGCCGACGGCATCAACGAGGCGCTGGACGGCGACCAGAACCGCGCCCGCTTCGCGGTGAAGCTGCTGCAGCTGCACCGGCCGCAGTTCATGACCGTCTACTTCGCGGCGCTGGACGACAAGGAGCACGCCACCGGGCCGGGCACGCCGGCGGCCAACCAGGTGCTGGAAGGCATCGATGCGCTGGTCGGCGAGCTGGTGGCCGCGGCGCAGCGGGTGCATCCGGACGGCGTGGTGGCGGTGGTGTCCGACCACGGCTTCGCACCGGTGCGGCAGGACGTGAACCTGTATGCGCCCTTCATCAAGGCCGGCCTGGTCAGCGTGAAGGACGGGGCGGTGAGCGGCTGGCAGGCCACGCCATGGAACGCCGGCGGCAGCGCGGCGATCGTGCTGAAGGATCCGGCGGACGCCGCCGTGAAGGCACGGGTGGCCGCACTGTTGACGGGGCTGCAGGCCGATCCCGCCTACGGCATCGAACGCGTGCTCGATCATGCGCAGCTGGTGGCGCACGGCGCCACCGCGAAAGCGAGCTGGTTCGTGCTGTTCAAGCCCGGCTATGAAATGGGCATCAAGCCGGATGCGCCGATGCCCGCGCCGGGCCATTACCTCGGCATGCACGGCTACGATGCGGCACTGCCGGCGATGCGCTCGACCTTCCTGATCGCCGGCGCGGGCGTGCCGGCCGGCAGGGATCTCGGCTCGATCGACATGCGCGACATCGCGCCGACCCTGGCGGCGCTGCTCGGCGTGTCGCTGCCGCAGGCGCAGGGCAGGGCGCTGGCGGGCGTGACGCACGCAGCGGTTTTGCACGCCGCGGCAAGTCGGTTGTCACGAAAATCGCATATGGACGTCCATACGGCCAGTGACACGCGGCTGTAAGAAGGGCTTCATGCAAGCGGGCCATGCTGGCACCGATCGGCGCGGCGACGCCGCTGCCGATCTCTCTCCTCCCCACGATGTCGTGGCCTTCCGCGCAGGCGGTGGCCGCGCGAAGGATGTACACGCATGTCCGTACGCACGTTCTCCCTCCGCAGGACCGGTCTGGCGCTGGCGCTGCTTGCCGCACTGCATGGCACCGCCGCCGCCGCGGTCGATGCCGCGGCCCCGGCCCCCGCCGATGCCGCGGCGGTTACCACGAAGACGCTGGAGTCGGTCTCGGTGATCGGCCAGGGCGAATCGCGCCAGGTGCAGCGCATCACCAGCGAGGACGCGAAGATCCTGCCGCCGGGCACCAGCCCGCTGAAGGTGCTGCAGAGCAAGCCTGGTGTGCATTTCGAGTCGGCCGACCCGTTCGGCAACTACGAATGGTCGACCCGCATCAGCCTGCGCGGCTTCAACCAGAACCGGCTGGGCTTCACGCTCGACGGCATCCCGCTGGGCGACATGAGCTACGGCAACCAGAACGGCCTGCACATCAGCCGCGCGCTGATCGCCGAGAACCTCGGCGGTGCCGAACTGGCCGAGGGCATCGGTGCGCTGGGCACGCCCTCGACCAGCGATCTGGGCGGCACGATCCAGTTCTATTCGTCCGATCCGGCGTCCGAGTTCGGCGTCACCGTGGCGCAGGGCTTCGGCAGCGATAGCGCGCGCCGCACCTATGCGCGACTGGACACCGGCGATCACGACGGCTTCGCGATGTACCTGTCCGGTGCCTACAGCAGCACCGACAAGTGGAAGGGGCACGGTGCGCAGAAGCAGAAGCAGTTCAACGGCAAGGCCGTTTACAACTTCGGCGACAGCAGCGTCGGTGCGCTGCTGACCACCTCCAGCCGTGACGAGACCGACTACCAGGATCTGTCGCTGTCGCTGCAGAAGCGGCTGGGCTGGAACTGGGACAACTACTCGCCGGACTGGAACCGCGCAGTGAACGCGGCCAAGGGCATCTACACCGGCGGCGTGACCACGCTGGACGACGCCTACTACGATGCGCGCGGCCTGCGCGACGACACCGTGGCCAGCGTGTTCGGCGATTTCGCACTGTCCGACGACCTGCGCCTGAAGGCCACCACCTACTACCACAACGATCGCGGCCAGGGTCACTGGTTCACGCCGTACCAGGCATCGTATCCGGGCACACCGCAGGAGACCCCGATCTCGATCCGCACCACCGAGTACGGCATCGACCGCGGCGGCGTCACCGCGGCGCTCAACTGGAACATCGGCATCCATCACCTGGAAGGCGGTTTCTGGTACGAGGACAGCAATCACAATGTGCAGCGCAACTACTACTTCATCACGGGCCCGCTGGACGACACCTTCTTCCTGCGCAACCCGAACCTGCGGCTGTTCCACCAGCACTACGAAACGACCACGCGGCAGCTCTACCTGCAGGACAGCTTCAAGTTGCTCGACGGCCGGCTTGCCGTCGACGTGGGCTTCAAGTCGCCGGACAGCAAGGTGACCGCCCGCGCCATGCCCGGCACGCTCAGCTACGGCACTGCCGGAAGCTACGCCAATGGCTCGCTCACCGCGAAGAAGAATTTCCTGCCGCAGGTGGGCGCCAGCTACCAGCTCGGCGGCGGCAATGAGCTGTTCGGCTCGTACGCGAAAAACATCGCCGCCTACCAGGCCGGTATCACCGGCCCGCTGGCGACCACCCAGGCCGCGTTCGACCTGTTCGGGCGGCAGCTCAAGCCGGAGCAGTCGCGCACGTTCGAAGGCGGCTTGCGCCGCGTCACCGACAGCTACCAGGCCTCGCTGGCGCTGTACGACGTGAAGTTCGACAACCGCCTGCTGGTGATCGCGCAGTGCTCGGGCATCGTGGGCTGCCCGTCGGCGTATGCGAACGTGGGTTCGGTCAGCAGCCGCGGCGCCGAGCTGGCGGTCAACGTGAAGCTGTCGCCCGCGCTGCACTGGTCCAATTCGCTGTCGTACAACCGCTCGCGCTACGACTCCGACTACCTCAACGGCACCACGCTGGTGGCGACCAAGGGCAAGACCGTGGTCGACAGTCCCAAGCAGCTGTTCTTCTCCGAGCTGGCGTGGACGCCGGGCGCGTGGGATCTGCGGATATCGGCCAACTACACCGGCAAGCGTTACTACACCTACACCAATGACGCGTCGGTGCCGTCGTTCTGGGTCGTCAACGCCGCAGCCGCCTACGACTTCGGCAAGCTCGGCGGCTCGGTGCAGGATCTGCGGCTGGCGCTCAACGTCAGCAACCTGCTCGACAAACGCTATTTCGCCACCATCGGCTCGAACGGCTTCACCGCAAACGATCCGACCGGCGGCTTCCAGACCCTGCTGCCCGGCTCGCCACGGGCGGCGATGCTGACCGCCACGCTAAAGTTCTGAGCCACTGGTGTCGGAACCGGGCCCGCGCCACGCGACATGGCGCGGGCTTGGCTATGATCGATCGGTACCCCCGCCGGCCGTCCGCATGGTTGCCATACGTTCCCGCATCACCCGCCGCGCCGGCGCCGGCTGGCTCACGCTGGCGATCGTGGCGGCCGCGGCCGCGGCGATCGCCGGCGGACTGGTCGTCGCGCACGATCCGGCCAGCCCATGGCGCTGGCTGCACTGGGCGTGCAAGCCGCTGGCCACGATCCTGATCCTGGCGGTGGCCTGGCGCAGCCGCTGGCCGGTGTCGCGGCGCTACCGGCGCTGGATCCTGGCCGGCATCGCCTGCTCGCTGGTCGGCGACGTGCTGCTGATGCTGCCGCAGGACCGGTTCGTGCCGGGCCTGCTGGCCTTCCTGCTGGGCCATCTGTGCTTCCTCACTGGGCTCCTCGGCGACAGCCGTTTCGCGGCACGGCCGGGGCTGCTGCTGATCACGTTCGGTTACGGCACGCTCAATCTGTGGCTGCTATGGGATGCGATCGGCGCGCCGCTGCGCCTGCCGGTGATCATCTATGTAGCGGTGCTGTCCGGCATGGGTGGGCAGGCGCTGGTGCGGGCGCGCGTGTTCGCGCGGCGCGACGATGCACAGCGCCGCAGTGCAGCGCTGGCGGCCGCCGGCGCGCTGGCGTTCATGCTCAGCGACACGCTGCTGGCGTGGAACCGCTTCCACGCCCCGATGCCGCTGGCGACCCTGTGGGTGCTGTCGACGTATTATCTGGCCCTGTGGGGGATCGCGCGCTCGGTGCAGCGCGGCGACGAGACGATCGAGGCATTGCCGTGAACATGCAGGAACTCATCATCACCTGGGCCACCCCGGTGTTCTTCGTGCTGATCGGGCTGGAGCTGCTGG
>DHXA01000258.1:15752-17574 GCA_002413455.1 Rhodanobacter sp. UBA5168
CCAAGCTGCTGACGCTGGGCATCTATGCATGGTGCGTGCAGCACCTGGCGCTGTTCACGCTGCCGGCGGACAGCCTGTGGGTATGGGCCGGCGCGTTGCTGATGTACGACTTCTGCTACTACTGGCTGCACCGCTGCGGACACGAGGTGAACATCCTGTGGGCCGCCCATGTGGTGCATCACCAGAGCGAGCATTACAACCTGTCCACTGCACTGCGCCAGACCGGCAGCGGCGTGTTGCTGGGCTGGCTGTTCTACCTGCCGCTGGCGCTGCTGGGCGTGCCGCTGCAGGTGTTCGTGGTGGTGGCGCTGATCGACCTGCTGTACCAGTTCTGGGTGCACACCGAACAGATCGGCCGGCTCGGCTGGTTCGACCGCGTGTTCTGCTCGCCGTCCAACCATCGCGCGCATCACGCGGTGAACGATCGCTACCTCGACCGCAACTACGGCGGCATCCTGATCGTGTGGGACCGCCTGTTCGGCAGCTTCGTCGAGGAAGACGACAACGATCCGCCGGTGTACGGCACGCGCGCGCCACTGCGCAGCTGGAACCCGCTGTGGGCGAATGCGGAGGTGTACTGGCACACGGCGATCGATGCGTGGCATGCGCGGCGCTGGCGCGACAAGCTGCTGGTGTGGTTGAAGCCGCCGGGCTGGCGACCGGCCGATGTGGCGGCGCGCTTCCCGAAATCGGCGTTCGTGATGCCGGGCGCGCGTTTCGATCCGCCGCTGTCCTCGGCCGTGAAGGTCTATGTGCTGGCGCAGTTTGCCCTGCTGCTGGCGATGGCCACGCAGTTCCTGGGCATGGCCGGCACGGCGAACCTGCCGACCTTGCTGGCCTATGCGACCTATCTGGTGACCGGCCTGTGCGTGCTCGGTGCGTTGATGGAAGGTCGGCACTGGGCGTGGTGGGTGGAAAGCCTGCGCGTGCTGGCGACCGCACTGGTGCCGTTGCTAAGCAGCCAATGGTTCGGTATCAGCCATCTGGACGGCCATATCGCGCTGGCCATGACGTCGGTCTTCGGCCTCAGTGCGCTGGCGTTGCCGTGGCTGCACCAGTCATCCCGATTCACGGGACTAGCTTCGGCCGCGAACTGAAGGGCATCGCGGCTGAAGCCGCTCCCACAACAGATCCGGATGCGCCCGTGTTGCACCGCGCTGTGTGTGCCTGCTCGCATTCGCTATGATCGCCGCTGGTTTCCTCGGGGTCAGGCAATGGGTTTCTTCAGCAAGCTGGCGCGCCACAAGACGATCGAGCAGTTGCAGGCAGAGGTCGGCTTGCGTGGCGATTTCCGCCGCGTGCTGGGCTTGTGGCAACTCACCGCAATCGGCATCGGCGGCATCATCGGCGTCGGCATCTTCGTGCTGGCCGGCCAGCAGGCGGCAACCAATGCCGGCCCGGCGGTGGCGCTGAGCTTCATCATCGCGGGATTGGGCAGTGCCTGCGCCGCGCTGTGCTATGCCGAGTTCGCCGGGCTGATCCCGGTCACCGGCAGCGCCTATACCTACGGCTACGCGGTGCTCGGCGAATTCGTCGCCTGGATCATCGGCTGGGACCTGTTGCTGGAATACGCGCTGGTGGTCGCGGTGGTGGCGATCGGCTGGTCCGGCTACGTGCAGGTGCTGCTGACTTCCGCCGGCGTGCATCTGCCGGAGTGGGCGCAGCAGAGCATGAGTGCACAGACCATGCACTACTACCTGCAGCAGGTTTTCGGTACGCACGGCGGCACGGCGATCGCCGAGCCCAGCGACGGCCATCGCTTCAACGTGATCGCCGCGGCCGTATCGGTGGCGGTGGCGGTGCTGCTCACGGTGCGCACCGA
>DHXA01000258.1:17790-18118 GCA_002413455.1 Rhodanobacter sp. UBA5168
TCGTCGACGCCACCAGCGGCATCGGCCACTTCGGCTGGCAGGGCGTGCTGACCGGCGCCAGCGTGGTGTTCTTCGCGGTGTTCGGCTACGACACGCTGACCACGGCCGCGGAGGAATCCAGACATCCGCAGCGCGACCTGCCGCGCGCGGTGCTGCTGTCGCTGGCGATCGCGATGGTGCTGTACATCGCGGTGTCGCTGGTGCTGACCGGCATCGTGCCGTACGGCACGCTCAGCGGCGAGGCGTCGGTGTCCGATGCGTTCGAATCGATCGGACTGCACTGGCTCAGCATCATCATCGCGATCGCCGCGGTGATCGGCGTCACCAG
>DHXA01000091.1 GCA_002413455.1 Rhodanobacter sp. UBA5168
TGCGTGCTGTGGATCGACGAGATCGAGAAAGCCCTCGCCGGCGGCGGTGACGACGGCTGCGTGTCGCGACGCGTGCTCGGCTACCTGCTGACCTGGATGGCCGAACGCAAGGCCAAGGTGTTCGTGGTGGCCACCGCCAATGCCGTCGACGAGATGCCCGCCGAGCTGCTGCGCAAAGGCCGCTTCGACGAGATCTTCTTTGTCGACCTGCCGCAGGCCAGCGTGCGCGAAGAGATCTTCGCGATGCACCTCACCCGCCGCAAGCTCGCCACGGCAACCTTCGACCTGGCCGCCCTCGCCGCTGCCAGCGACGGCTACTCCGGTGCCGAGATCGAGCAGACCGTCGTCAGCTCACTCTATGACGCCGCCGGCAGCGGCACGCCACCGGACCAGGCAACCCTGCTCAACGCGCTGCAGCAGACCCGGCCGCTGTCCGTGTTGATGCGCGAGCAGGTGCAGGCGCTGCGCACCTGGGCGCGGGAGCGGTGCGTGGCCGCGGATTGAGCGCGGCCGCAGGCGGGCTAGCGCGGAGAGGACGATGCGGGGTCGATGCCGGGATTCAACAGTTCGCGCACGGCCTCCTCGAGCACCGCCTTGCCAAACGGTTTGGCGACGATGCGGATGTGCGGAAACTCACTCTTCAGCGCGCTCTGGTCGGAGCCGGAAAGCACCAGAAACGGCAACTTTCTGGCCAGCAGATCCAGCACGACCGGATGGGCGTCCTCGCCGCGCAGCTGCATGTCCAGCAGCACCGCATCGACCTCGACCTCGCCCTCGTCGAGTTCGAGCAAGGCGTGTTCGAGGGTGAGGTTGATGAGCACCTCATGCCCCATGTCGCGCAGGATGTCCTCGACCACCATGGCCACGATCGGGTCGTCCTCGATGATCAATACGCGCTTTGCGGTGGCAGATGACATGGACGCGCACCCCTGGTGTGAGAGGAGTCTGGCAGTATCCGGTGGGCGCCACCAGATGCTGCGGCCACGCTACCGCGTGGTTCAGCTGGCCCCGATCAGGTTCCGTACACGCACCGCCAGCTCGGTCATGGTGAACGGCTTGTTCAGCAGCTCCACGCCCGGCGCCGCATCGACATCGAAGATGGCGTCGTTCGCGTAGCCGGTGATGAACAGCACCTTGAGGTCGGGCCGCAACTCGCGCAGCTGTGCTGCAAGCTGGCGCCCGCTGAGGCCGGGCAAGCCGACGTCGGTGATCAGCAGGTCGATCGCCTGGATCGATGAGCGGGCGATCTGCAGCCCGCCGGGGCCATCTTCCGCTTGCAGGCAGTGATGCCCCATATCCTGCAGCAGCGCCACGATCAGCTCGCGCACCTGCGGCTCGTCGTCCACCACCAGCACGGTGCCTGGCGTCGCTACGGGCAGCTGCGGCACGGCGTGCGTTTCGCGCGGCGATGGCTCTTCGATCGCGCCATGGAACCGCGGCAGGTAGACGCTGACATCGGTACCCGCGCCCAGTTTGCTGTCGATCTGCACGAACCCGCCGGACTGCCGGGCGAACCCGTACACCATCGACAGGCCCAGGCCGGTGCCCTGGCCGATCGGCTTGGTGGTGTAGAACGGCTCGAAAGCGCGGGCTGCGGTCTCCGACGTCATGCCGATGCCGTTGTCGCTCACCGTCAGGCAGACGTACTCGCCCGGCCCCGCCTCGCGCTGCACCGGCGTATTGGCGCCGACCTCCCGGTTGCACGCGGCGATCGTCAGCACGCCTCCCCCGGGCATCGCATCGCGTGCATTGATGACCAGGTTCAGCAATGTGTTTTCCAGCTGGTTGAGATCGCAGCGGGTGGCCCAGATGCCCACGCACGCGCGCATATCGAGCTGGATCGTCGGCCCGAGCGTGCGTCCGATCAACTCCTTCATCGAGCGGATCAGTTCGTTCACACACACCGCCCGCGGCTCAAGCGGCTGACGTCGCGAGAAGGCCAGCAGCCGGTGGGTCAGCGCGGCGGCGCGCTGCGCCGACTGAATCGCCATGTCGGCGCAACGATCAACCTCGTCGAAGCGCCGCTGCGCCAGCCGGGTCTGCATCATCTCCAGGCCGCCGATCACGCCGGTCAGCAGGTTGTTGAAGTCGTGCGCGATGCCACCGGTCAGCTGCCCCACCGCCTCCATCTTTTGCGACTGGCGCAACTCCTCGTGGGTCTTCTCCAGCTCGCGGCTGCGCTGGGCGATGCGCAACTCAAGCAACTCCGCCGCACGCTTCTGCACCTCGATGTCGGTATTGGTGCCGATCCAGCGCTCGATGCTGCCGTCGGCGAGGATGGGTACGGCCCGCGCGATATGCCAGCGGTAGGCGCCGTCGGCCCGGCGCAGGCGAAACTCCGCTTGATACGGGGTTCCGCTGGCCACGGCGAGCATCCATTTCTTCACCACCGAGGCCAGATCATCGGGGTGGACGATACTGCCCCAGCGATCACCCTCCAGTTCCCCGACCTCCACCCCGGCGTAGTCGTAGACGCGATCGTTGAACCAGTCCATGCCGCCGTCGGCGCGTGCTGTCCACGCCTGGTTCGGTATCGCCTGCACCAGCCCGCGGAACTGCGCCTCGCTGCGGCGCAGGGCGACCTCCACTTTCTTGCGCGCGGTGATGTCCAGAAACAGCACGGCGATGCGCTCGGCGCTCTCGATGGTGCGTGCACGCACCTCGTACCAGCGGCCATTGACCAGGCCCAGATCGATTTCGAACTGACGTGGCTGGCCGGTTTCAACCACCTCTGCGTAGGTGCTCATGAGCTGCGCGGGAACCTGCGGCAGCACTTCGCGAATCGATCGTCCAGCCGCAATGTTCGACGCCTGGCCGCGCTGGGTTTCAAAGGCCGGATTGACTTCGACGAAGCGGAAATCGACGATCTGCCCCTGCTCGTCGCGCATGGCCTCGGCCACGAAGAAGCCCTCTTGCATGTTCTCGAACAGGCCGCGCCAACGTGCCTCGTTGTCGCGCAACGCGACCTCGGCCTGCAACTGGGCGGTGGTCTCCGTACAGGTACAGAACATGCCTTCGACACCGCCTTGCGGGCCGCGCACTGGCGAGTAGGAGAACGTGAAGTACGCCTGCTCCTGCAAGCCATTGCGTTCGATCAGCAGCGGAAAATTCTCGAAGAACGTCGACGTGCCGGCATAGGCGAGATCGATCAGCGGACTGATTTCGTCCCATATCTCCGGCCAGACCTGCTGGAACGGCGCGACCAGCGCAGCGGGGTGCTGCTTGCCCAGGAGCGCGATGTAACCGTCGTTGTACAGGCAGACCCGCTGCTCGCCCCACAGCAGGAACATCGGAAACGGTGCGTTGAGCATCAGGCTCACCACCGTACGCAGCGAATCGGGCCACTGCTCGACCACACCCAGCGATGATTGCGCCCAAGGGTGGGATCGAAACAACGCCCCCATGTCACCGCCACCGTCAAGAAAACCGGTCTTCATCCGTCGCTGCTCCCGCGGCTACCGACCAGGCATCCTAGCGCCGAAATGGCGCCACCAACGACTTGCCGCCCGTGGCCGATACGCCGGCGACGGCCTTCATCGGACGGAATCGACCGCGCAGGATGCTCTACGCCGTGCGCCGGCGAATTGAGCGACCTCGAACCACGGCGCGCAACACCGGTGCGGCTGCGATCCGGCGCGCCGTTTCGGCGTAGTCTTGAACGCCCATCACCGGGAGGGTCGAACCATGTTCCACCGCGCCTGCAAACTGCTCATCCTGCTGTTCGTCACGTTGCTGCCGCCCGTTGCCGCCAGCGCCGCCCCCGACAACACCACCGCGTCGCTGCAGCAGGCGGTGAACGGCCGCTGGCGCGCGCCCGCCAACCGGGCGCGCGACCGGTACCGCCATCCGATCGAGACCCTGCAATTCTTCGGCATCAAGCCCGACATGACCGTGGTCGAACTGTCACCCGGCGGCGGCTGGTACACCGAGATCCTCGCGCCGTTCCTCTACGCACACGGCCACCTGATCGAAGCCGCGCCGGCAACCGCCGCGAAATTCAACGCCATGCTCAAGGCCGACCCGGCGGTCTACGGTCACATCGCAAAGGTCATCCCGTTCGCGCCGCCGTTCCAGGTGAACCTGGGCGCCGACAACTCCGCCGACATGGTGCTGACCTTCCGCAACACGCACGACTGGCTCAACCACAGCCCGGCCACGCTCGACGCGGTGTTCCAGGCGGCGTTCCACGTGCTCAAACCCGGCGGCGTATTCGGTGTCACCGAACACCGCGCCAAGCCGTTCGCCGATGCCGTGGACAGTGCCAAGGCACTGCACCGCCTGCCCGAGGATTACCTGATCGCACTCGCCCTCAAGACCGGCTTCCGCGTGGCCGGCGTGTCGCAGATCAACGCCAACCCCGGCGATCCGGAAGACATCAACGTGCACCGCCTGCCGCCGGATCTGGCCGGGCCTGACGGCGAGCACGCGAAGATGAAGGCGATCGGCGAGTCGGATCGGATGACGTTGAGGTTTGTGAAGCCGTGACAGTTGGCTTGAGTGTGAACAAGGGACGCTGACCTGGTTCTCACCCGGGCGTGAGCGCAGGGGCGATGTGTAGCGATGGATTGATTCGGGTTGAGTGAACGACGCGGTGATGTGGATTTCTATGGGTGGCAATGTCCGTTCTCGACGGCGGATTCAACCGATCGACGCAACACATTGCCGATAACGTTCGGCGGGTGTTTCGTAGCTTAGTGTTTTCCTGGGGCGTTCATTCAACTTTCGAGCCACTGCATCGAGTTTGGCTTGCGACACGTTCGAGAGATCCATCCCTTTGGGAAAGTACTGCCGCAGCAGTCGGTTGGTATTTTCATTCGAGCCACGTTGCCAGGGCTTGTGTGGATCACAGAAGTAGACTTGGATATCCGTGGCGAGCGTGAAGTCTCGGTGCTTGGCCATTTCGCTGCCGCGATCCCACGTCAACGATCGGTACAGTTGCTTAGGCAGGCGACGGGCGTTCTTGATCAGTGCGTTGACCACCGTCGTGCTGTCCTTGTTGGCAACCTTCACCAACATCACATAGCGTGTCTGCCGCTCGACCAGCGTGGCGATTTGGCTGTCCTTGTTGCCAAACACCAGGTCGCCTTCCCAGTGACCAGGCACCGCCCGATCTTCCGCCCCAGCCGGTCGCTCGCTGATCGACACCGTGTCTTTAATGCGTCCGTGGTCCCCCGTCTTCTGGGTGTGGTGGCGCGACCGACGCATGGCCCGTGTACGCCGAAGATGGGCCAGCAACTCCTTCTTCAAGGCGCCGCGTGACTGGATATACAGCGTGCGGTAGATCGTCTCGTGGGACACCGGACGGCTCGTATCGTCTGGATGCATGCGCCCGAGCCAGCCAGCGACTTGCTCTGGTGACCATTGCCGGCGGAGCTTTGCGGCCACCTGAGACGCCAAGACCCGATGCAACGCCAGCTTACACGGCTTGGGTCGCAGCGCCCGATCCCAGGCCGCCTGATCGGCTTGCGCGGCACGGTAGCGTTGCCGACCTTGGTTGCGCCGCAGCTCGCGGCTGATGGTTGAGGGCGCCCGGTTCAGTGCAGCGGCAATCGAACGAATCGACTTTCCGGCCGCCACACCACGTGATATCTCCTCTCGCTCAGCCGGTTGCAACGCCCGTAGTGATCGACGCCGTGGCGGAGGACGAATGCCTCCTGACCGTGCCAAGACCCCGGCGATGGCGGAATGGTGCCGATCAAATAGATCGGCAATCTGCTGCAGCGACTCGCCGCGCTGCCAGCGATCCCACATCAACGACTTCTGTGGCTCCGAGTAATAAATTCGCTCCGCTGATGCATCTGCAACACTCCTGCTGCCGTGGCAGCTCTCAGTGTGTTGCATCCACCGGTTGAATCCGCCGCCGATGCCTGCCCTTGCCGTCCCGATGACGACCGAACAAGCTGTGAGGGGCATAAGTCGACCAGTTGCAGTCGGTCGCACAGACTTAATCTCTTGCGACGCAAAAGCTGCACATCAACGCGAGGTAAGCCATGACCTACGCGTGCAAGATCGTAAGGCCTAGGGCAGCGAGAGGATCAGTCAATGTCGTCGGCGTTTTGCGCTCGACCACGACGGTGTTTGCGGCCGTTACTTCCGCGATGACATAGGCGGAGGCAGCGTTGACCTTCTCGGTCGAAGCAAGCACCACGACTTCCGCTGCGCGTGCGGCGAGCGCCCGTTTGATGTAAGCCTCTTCCAGATCACCCGTACTCAATCCTGCGGTGGGATGAATGCCGGTCACGCCCATGAAATAAACGTCGGCACGAATATGCGTGATCGCTTCAATAGCCGCAGCACCGACCGCGACCATAGAGTGCTTGAACAGGCGGCCGCCGATTAGTACGACCTCTATACCGGGATGATTTACCAATTCCACCGCGACGCTCGGGCTATGCGTGACGATGGTCGCCTCAAGTGTCGGGGGCAGGTGACGCGCCAGTAGAACGCATGTCGTCCCCCCGTCGAGAATCGCGACCTGTCCCGGCAGCATCAGTTCTGCTGCCTTACGAGCAATCGCCAATTTGGCAACGGTGTTGATCTGCTGTCGCTGAACGATGTCTCCCACTGCCGGCGATGATGGCAACGCCCCACCATGCACCCGCTGAAGCAGGCCCTCTGAAGCCAACTCGCGAAGGTCGCGACGGATCGTGTCTTCGGACACGTCAAACGATGCGCTGAGCGCCTTGGCGATGACCTGCCCATCTCGTTTAAGCGTGGCAAGAATGGCTTGCTTGCGATGTTTGGTCAGCATGGAATTGCACGAAATCAATTGACATTGCATGATATTGCACGATAGGGTTTTTGTCACTCTTTGTCCAGCCGTGAGTTGGTGTCGTGACCGAAACCGCCGAGCGAGTCCGCGTAATCCAGAGCAAGGTGCTGTCCGATGACTGGTATTTGCTGAAGAAAACCACGTTCGACTTTCGCCGTGCTGATGGCACTTGGCAGCGTCAGCAACGCGAGACCTACGACCGCGGCAATGGCGCCACTTTGCTGCTCTATCAACTTGCCTCGGGACGAGTGGTCTTGACCCGTCAGTTCCGCTTTCCAGCCTACGTCAACGGCCATGACGGCATGCTGGTTGAGGCCCCGGCTGGTTTGCTTGACCAAGCTACGCCGGAAGACCGAATTCGGGCGGAAGTGGAGGAGGAGACCGGTTATCGCGTGGGTGACGTACGCAAGGTCTTCGAGGCGTTCATGAGCCCTGGATCCGTGACGGAGAAGCTGTATTTCTTCGTAGCCGAATACGACAACGCGTCACGAGTCAGTGTCGGTGGCGGCATTGAGTCTGAAGGCGAGGACATCGAGGTGCTGGAACTGCCTTTCGAAGAGGCTCTGGCGATGGTTGGTCGCGGCGAAATTGCTGATGGAAAAACCATCATGTTGCTCCAATATGCCGCGCTGCATCTGTTTTTTAGAACGAAGGCTTCGCCATGACACCGCTCCTCGTCCTCATCGCGGGCCCATATCGGAGTGGTACCGACGGTGATCCAGTCAAGGCTGACCGAAATCTGCAAGTTCTTGAACAGGCGGCCCTCGCGGTATACCTGCGAGGCCACGTGCCCATGATCGGCGAATGGCTCGCCCTTCCGTTGGCACGCGAGGCAGGTTCGAGCGAACTTGGTGACGAGATCAGCGAGGCCTTTCTGTATCCGGCAGCAGAGCGATTACTCAGTCGCTGTGACGCGCTATGGCGCATCGATGGCGCTTCCAGAGGCGCCGACGAAGATGTACGTCGGGCGATGAAAATGGGGCTACCGGTCTACCGCTCGTTGAGCGAAATACCAATGGCCGCACATACCCCTGAGGTCTATTAAATCCCTTGTGACCGTCCGATTCGCCCAGGCCTGTCCTTGCAGGCTAGGCGGTGGCCGAGCAACCTGCGATGGGCAGAGACCGCCACCCCCGATTCAGCCCCTCGCGAACGGCCGCTTTACGGTGACTATTTGAAGGGGTGGACCGACTGTTGTTGGCCGAAAGCCGACACAGGGTTGCTGCGAAAATTTTCGCGAGCTGTCTAAACCATACCGGCGGGATGATCCACTGTGGTCGGACCAAGACGATGAATGGTTCGAATAGATCCCTGCCTCGCATCGAAATGCTATTCGCGCTGGACAAAAAGACCCACGCGCGACTCTCCCCAGTGCCAACCCCGACTCTTTTCCATCGGCACCTGGCTCTCCGAGCCCCGACGCCGGGCCTTTTCCAGCCGAACGCGGGTCTCAGCCGGCGGAGCGTGACTCCCGGGAGTACCGCGCTTGGGTCTTTTCCGGCGGCGCTTGGCTCTCTGAGTGCCAAAAGCGGGTCTTTTTGAGCGACGCTTGGCTCTCGGAGTGCCGCGCGTGGGACTGCCGAGTGCCACGCTTGGGTCTTTTAGTCCCGTTCGCGAAGTCCAAAGCGTCGCGACCGCTCGGCGCAATAGCGCCCCGATGACTCCTGCGGCGGCCACCACGCCGTGATGGCGACAGCCTGCCCGCAACGGCCGCGCGTGCGGCATCATCGGCTTCTTCGTCCACGTCATCGACCATCATGCCGAACTTGCCACCGTTCCACCTCGCCTTCCCGGTGACCTCACTGAGCAACGCCCGCGCATTCTACGGCGACCTGCTCGGCTGCCCCGAAGGCCGCTCCAGCGACAGCTGGGTGGACTTCGATTTCCACGGCCACCAGATCGTGGCGCATCTGGCGCCAGAGGAAACACGCGCTGTAGCAGCGCACGATGTGGACGGCGACAACGTGCCGGTACGGCATTTCGGCCTGGTGCTGGAGATGGACGCGTGGCAGGCGCTGGCCGAGCGGTTGCAGGCGGCTGGCACGCGTTTCGTGATCGAGCCGCATATCCGCTTCAAGGGCCAGCCCGGCGAGCAGGCCACCATGTTCCTGCTCGATCCCTGCGGCAATGCGCTGGAGTTCAAGGCGTTCGCGGATCGCGCGCAGTTGTTCGCGAAGTAACGCAGCAGGAACGAGACGATGGAAGCGGAAGACCTGGCGAAGCTGGTGAGCGTGCGCATGCCGTATGGCAAGTATCAGGGGCGGCTGATCGCGGACCTGCCCGGCGCGTATCTCGCGTGGTTCGCGCGCAAGGGATTTCCGAATGGCGAACTGGGCCGGCTGCTGGCGTTGATGCTGGAGCTTGACCACAACGGGTTGTCGTCACTGCTCGATCCATTGCGACAACGCTAGCGACGCTGCGCACGGGATTCGCCGGGCCGGCGCCTGTTTCAGCGTATGCTGGCCACGCAATTTTCGTAACCATCCTTTTCCGTCCGTGGCCTGCATGACCCGCGCTGGATCGGCACCCCGCTGTCCGCGCACCCCAGGCCACCGATGAACATCCGCTCCGATGCATTGAAAAGCGCGACGGCCGCACTCGCGACGGACGGCTGGTGCGTGTTGCCCGACCTGCTGTCGGTGCTGCAAACGCGGGCGCTGGCGGATGAATGCGCGGCGATGCACGACGCCCGGCTGCTGCGGCCGGCGCGCACCGGCGCCGGCCGCGCCGCCTCGTTGCTGCGCGGCGACAGCACGCACTGGTTTCCCACGGTCGCCATGAGTGTGCCGCAGCAGGCGTTCGCCGATCACGTCGACGCGCTGCGGGTGGTACTCAGTCGCGCGCTGATGCTTGGCCTGGTCGACTGCGAATCGCACTACGCGGTGTATCGGCCTGGCGCCGGCTACGCACGGCATCTCGATTGCCTGCGCGACGACGATGCGCGGGTGCTCTCGGCGGTGTTCTACCTCAACGACGCGTGGCAGGAGGCCGACGGCGGCGCGCTGCGGCTGTACCTGGCCGACGGCTCGCACCGCGACGTGTATCCGCATGCCGGCAGGTTGCTGTTGTTCCTGTCGGCGCAGTTCGAGCACGAGGTGCTGCCGGCCACGCGCGAGCGCATGAGCGTCGCCTGCTGGATGCGGCAGCGGGCGATCGGTGCGAATGGGTGAGCGGCCCGGGCTCGTCGCCGGGCGGCGACACGCCGTGACGCTCAGCCGGTTGCCATGGCCGGCGCCACGGCGGCGTCCGCCACGGCGTTGAAGCGGGTGGCGATGTAGTCATCGGTGTAGCTGGTCATGCCCCAGTCGCGGATGAAGCCGCAATGGCCACCGAAATCGGCGATATCCAGTTCGACGTTCGCCGGCAGCTGGAGTTTTTCGAAGCTGCTCACCGGGATCACCGGGTCATCCCTGGCCGTGAGGATGCTGGCGGGGATCTGCATCGCCTGCATGATGTCGCCTGCCACCGAATAGCCGTCCAGATACTGCTGCAGCGATTTGAAGTCGGTATGCCGCAGCACCATCGCCTCGGTCAGCCCGCGCAGATGCTGGTTCAGTTCGGACATCTCGAAATACTGGTGCTGCGGAAACGCCTTCTGCTTGGCCTGCAGCGAGTGCCGCCACTTGCGCATGAAGTAGGCCTGGTAGAACCACGGCGCGTTCTCCTCCAGCGAGAACAGGCCTTCGCCCGGATCGATGATCGGGCACACCGCCAGCACGTAGCTCAGCGGAATGCCCACGCGCGAGGTCTGCAGCGCAGCGCGCAGCGCAAAGTTGCCGCCCAGCGAAAACCCGGCCAGCGCCATCGTGCGGGCCGGCCAGCGTTGCGCGATATCGCCCAGCGCGTGCACGACTTCGTCGATGCGGCAGGAGTGGAACAACGCCTCGTTGAGGCCGTGGCTGTCGCCGTGATCGCGAAAGTTCAGCCGGAAGATGTCCCAGCCGTCGGCGAGCAGCCGGCTGCCGGTCTGCAGCACGTAGGTGGAATCGACACTGCCTTCCCAACCATGGAACAGCACGGCCAGGCCGCGCGCCTGCGGCCGGGTTTTCTGCGCGGTGTAGGCGCCGGTGAGGCGTACGCCACCACCGCCGTCGACCACCACCGCCAGGGCGCCCTGCAATACGGTCCTGGCCGCGCGCGGCAGGAGCATGCGGCGCACGCCGCTGGAGGACAGCATGGTCTGGATGTGGCCGCTGCGCAGCGGCCAGGGCGGACGGAAATTCTTTCCGTACGGCAGGCTCATGGCCGGCGCTGATCCGGTGAGGCGTATTCCGGCGCGGCGTCTTCCAGTGCCATGCCGATGCGCTCGCGCGACAGTTCGGCCATGCGCCGCCGCGCATCCGGGCTGGCCGGCACCGGCGCGAGGAAATGCACTTCGGCATCCAGCGGCGCCTCGCCGAGCAGGCGCACGATGTTGTGCACGAAACTCTCGTCTTCGCGGAAGCCGGCGTCGAGCACGCGGCGGCCATCGCGGGCAAAACGCAGTGCCACCGGCTGCACGGGCACCTCGGCATCCAGCGCGGCCTGGAAGATGCGCGCGTGAAACACCTTCAATACGCCGTTGTAGCCGGTGCCGCCTTCCGGGAACACCGCCACGGAACGGCCGTCGCGCAGCCGCTCGACCATCACCTGCATCACCGTGGACAAAGAATGGTTGCTGCCGCGGCGATGAAAGATGGTGCCGCCGGTGGCCGCCATCCAGCCGACCAGCGGCCAGCGCGCGATCTCCGCCTTGGCCACGAAACAGGCGGCACGCTGGCTGTGCAGCAATTCGATGTCGATCCACGAGGTGTGATTGGCGACGAACAACACCGGATCGGCCAGCGGCTCCCCGAAACGCACCGAGCGCATGCCGAACACGCGCAGCAGCTGGGTCGACCACCAACGGATCATCCGGTGCGCGAACGGTTCGCGACCATCTTCCATGATCACATGCTGGTTCCAGCTCAGGATCAGCGAACACAGCGCGATGCCCAGCAGGATGTGCAGCAGCAGCAGCGGCACGCGCCACAGGTAACGCAGCGGGCGCAGCAGGTCACGCTCGGGAACAGTGGCAGTGTCGATGCTCATCAGTCGATTAGTTTAGCGTTAGTTGATGCGGACGCGCGGCTCAACGCTCGAGCTGGGTCAGCGGCAACGACGGCGAGCGCTTCACCGTGCGCAGCACGAAGCTGGAGTTGACATCGGCGACCCCGGTGGCGTTCAGCAGATGGTCGAGCAGGAAGCGCGAGAAATCCTTGAGGTCGGCCACGTAGACGTGCAGCAGGTAATCCATGTCGCCGGTCAGCGCGTGGCAGGCGACCACTTCGTCCCAGCCATTGACGTGCTCGACGAAACCCTCGATCGCCGCGCTCTCGTGCTTGCTCAGCTGCACCCGCACGAATGCCTGCAGACCCAGGCCGACCGCCTGCGGATCGATCTGCGCCGCGTAGCCAGTGATGATCTTGTCCGCCTCGAGCCGCTGCAGCCGGCGCAGGCACGCCGACGGCGACAGGCTGACCCGTTCGGCCAGTTCGGCATTGGTGATGCGGCCCTCGCTTTGCAGTACGGCGAGCAGGCGCAGATCGATGCGGTCAAGGGTCGTCATGCGCAACAAATTTCCGTTATTGTCGACATTATCGCAATGATAATGCATTTCACGGGCGCGCCCGGGCAATAAAACAACCTTCGTGCGGCCAAACCACCGTAAGCTTGTAGCCTGATCCACCACGCTCGCATCGGAGCCCGCCATGGATACCCCACGCAAAGTCGAACACCAGCAAACCGACCGCGGCTACGTGCCGGTGTATGCGACCGGCGTGGTCGAGCAGCCTTGGGCCAGCTACAGCCAGACCGACCATGCGGTGTGGGACACCCTGTTCCAGCGCCAGCGCGAGATGCTGCCGGGCCGCGCCTGCAAGGAATTCATGGCCGGCGTCGAACGCTTCGGCCTCGGTGACGGCGGCATCCCGAAGTTTGCGGAGCTCAACCAGGTGCTCGGCGCCGCTACGGGTTGGGAAGTGGTCGCGGTGGAAGGCCTGCTGCCGGACGAGGTGTTTTTCGACCACCTGGCTCACCGCCGCTTCCCGGTGAGCTGGTGGATCCGCAAGCCCGACCAGCTCGACTACCTCAGCGAGCCGGACCTGTTCCACGACCTGTTCGGCCATGTGCCGCTGCTGCTCAACCCGGTGTTCGCCGACTACATGCAGGCGTACGGCCGCGGCGGCATGAAGGCATTCGCGATCGGCCCCGACGCGCTGATGAACCTCACGCGCCTGTACTGGTACACGGTGGAGTTCGGCCTGATCAACACTGACGAAGGCATGCGGATCTACGGCGCCGGCATCGTCAGCTCCAAGGGCGAGTCGATCTATTCCCTGGATTCGCCCGCGCCGAACCGCATCGGTTTCGATCTGGAACGGGTGATGAGCACGCGCTACCGCATCGACACCTACCAGCAGACCTACTTCGTGATCGACAGCTTCGAGCAATTGTTCGAAGCGACGCAGCCCGACTTCACGCCGATCTACGCAAAGCTGCGCGAGCTGCCCACGCACGCGGCCGGCGATGTGCTGGACAGCGATCGCGTATTCACCCGCGGCAATCGCGAGGGCTGGGCGACGAACGCGGATACCTGATACGCCCGGGTCACGCTGATGCGAGAGGGCCGGCCTGCATGTCGGCCCTTTTTATGGCCTGCCAGCCCATTCGACGTGGAACGCCATCAGGCATATCTGGCACGACGCACGCGGACGGGTACTCGCCAGGGGTTCCAGGCGCGCACCTGGCGAAGCCCAGGTGCGCGATGCGGCTGCGTCATCCGGACCCGACTGCCAGCGCGATCAGAAATATCCCTGCGCCGACGGCGACGGCGCCGATGCCTCGCGCGACACGTTCTCCCGCCGGTGCGAGACGTTCGATGGTGATGGCTGCCGTCATGACGGCCATCGTGCGCAAATCCATGATGCCGCTGACGAGGAGGATCGCCGTCGGGCCGGCACTGCAGTAGCTGCAGTGGAGACCGAGACGCATGCCGTGTCGCCACGCCGTGCCGAGGTCCGCGTGCAACGTGCGGCCGTGTCCCGGTGCCTCCCGGCAGCAGGCAAGGTGATGTGTTTTCCAGGCGGTGAACTGGAGCGCGCCGGCAATCAGCACCACCACACCGATTGCGATCGGCGCGGCGCGGGCCAGTGCCGCCCACTGCATCTCGATCGCCGCCAGCGTGACGCCCAGCGGAAAGGCGGCCAGCCCGAACGCGGTCCACACGACGAAGTACCCCATGCCCACCAGCACCGTCAGCCGACCCAGGCGCGTCTCGCCAGTCCTGCCGATGGCCCGGCGGTAGCGCCACAGCATCGGCATCAAAGATGGCAGCATCATCGCCACCATCATCACGACCCACATGCCGAGGAATGACGCCGCGACGCCGGGCCATGTCTGTCCGCACATCCGCGTCCATGCCATCGACATGGTCCAGCCGCCAGGCATCGGTATCCCGCCCATCGCCGACATGGAGGCGCACCAGGTAATCGTCACCGCCACACTGGCGGCAAAAACCAGCGCAGAGGCACCAAAAAACGCTTGATGGGAAGTTCGCTCGAAAGCCATGGGTCGCGATATCTCCAGACCTCGGTTGTGCCAAGACGACGACGCTGCGCTCAGCCCTTGCCGTACTCGTCGTGGCGGCGCCACCAGATGCCCGCCTCGTGACGCCCCTTGGGCGCACGATCGAGCCACGGGTACATGCCCCATATGCCATCCACGCCGCGCGCGTAGGTGGAATAGGTGTGATAGACCGCGCCGTTCTCGAGCGCGAATGCGCTCATGCCCGGGCGGTCGCGCGCATACGTGGGCGCGTCGGTTCCGCAGGTGGCCGCCAATTGGATCACCGGCTCCAGGGCGGGTGTCGCATCCATGGCATGCCCACCACGCTCGTAGTTGTACTCGACGACGTCCTCGCGCTGCTGCTCCTGGGTGAACGAGATATTGAAGTCGAAATTGAAATCGCTGCCGAACGAGGACGCCCAGGGAAACGTCCACCCCATCCGCTGCTTGTACGCCCGCAGCTTCGCGAGCGGCGCCCGCGACACCGCCGACAACGCGACATCGTGGTTCTCCAGATGAGCAACGATGCCGTTGAAGCCGTCCGCGATCGCCGAGCAGGAGGGACACCCTGCCGCGTAGTCGGGCCCGAACATGAAGTGATAGACAAGGAGCTGCGAACGTCCTCTGAACAGCTCGGCCAGCGAAGCGCTCCCCTCGTCAGTCTCGAATCGATAAGCCTTGTCGATCCGAACCCACGGCAGCTCCTGCCGCCGGCGCGCCATCTCGTCGCCGCGCCGCGTGTGCTCCTTCTCGGCATGAAGCAGATCGATACGCGCTGCCAGCCATTCTTCACGAGTCCCGGTCGTGTGTGTCGCCATTGCCTTCTCTCCTTTCGTCGGTCGCACCGTTCTCGATGCGACGTGTGGGTTGGTGGTCGTGAGATAGACTGGAACCGGCGACCCGAACGGTGGGAGTGACAAGTTTGGCGGGATTCAGATGGACTCGCTGATCACGGCAGCGGCACGTGCGCTCGCCGCGGGCGATCCCTTCGGCGCACTGAACCGGGTCGCCCTGCGCGACGATGCGCCGGCGCTCGCGCTTCGCGGCATCGCGATGGCGCAGCTCGGCGATCTCGTTCGGGCGAAGGCGCTCATGCGAAGAGCGGCGCGAGCCTTCGGTTCGAAGGAGGCCGCGGCCCGCGCGAGGTGTGTCGTCGCCGAAGCCGAGATCGCGCTCGTCTCGCGCGACCTGGGCTGGCCGGCGAAGTCGCTCGACGCGGCACGGGCGACGCTTGAGGCGCACGGCGATCGGGCGAACGCCGCGCATGCGCGTTATCTCGAAGTCCGCCGCCTCCTCCTGATCGGACACCTCGACGTGGCCGAGCGCAAGCTCGCCGAGCCCGATCCCCCGCATCTCCCGCCGGCGTTGCGGGCCGCCCGCGAACTGCTCGTCGCGGGGATCTCAATGCGCCGCCTGCAGACGAAGGCGGCACGCGCAGCGCTCGCGCGGGCCGCGCGCGCTGCGCGACAGGCAGGTATCCCCGCGCTGTCGGCGGAAGTCGAAAGCGCATCCGTCGTTCTGAACACGCCCTCTGCCCGCCTGGTGGCTCGTGGCGAGGAGCGGCTCCTTCTGCTCGAGGAAGTCGAAGCGTTGTTGGCGTCGAAGGCGCTGGTCGTGGACGTGTGCCGCCATGTCGTGCGTGACGTGCGCACGGTGATCCCGCTGGCACGACGCCCGGTATTGTTCGCGCTAGCACGCGCGCTGGGCGAAGCATGGCCCGCAGACGTGTCGAGGGACACGCTCGTCGCACGGGCGTTCCGGGGCAAGCGCGCCGACGAATCGCATCGCGCGCGATTGCGCGTCGAAATCGGGCGGCTTCGCGCGGTGCTGGGCGCGCTGGCCGATGTGAGCGCGACCAAGCACGGGTTCGCACTGGTGCCGCACCGCACGCGCGAGGTCGTCGTGCTGACGTGGCCCGTCGAAGAGAAACATGCGGCGGTGCTCGCCTTCCTCGCCGATGGCGAGTCGTGGTCGAGTTCGGCCCTGGCGCTTGTGCTTGGAACCAGCCAGCGCACCGTGCAGCGGGCACTCGACTCGCTGGCGACGGCAGGCAAGGTGCAGTCGTTTGGTCACGGGCGGGCACGCCGCTGGATGACCCCGCCCGTGCCGGGATTCACGACGACCTTGTTACTCCCCGCTCCACTGCCGGGCGACTAGGATGGAAGCATGAAACGATCAGCAGCCGAAATCCTTCGCGAATATGGAACCTTTCCGGGTGTCGACCGTGTGGGCGGCGTCACCTATGACGGCCGGCAGGTCTGGTTTGCCGCCGGAGACACGTTGAACGCCTTCGATCCGGTGAGCGGCAAGGCGCTGCGCTCGATCGAAGTCGCCGCGCATGCGGGAACGGCTTTCGACGGCCAGCACCTGTTTCAGATAGTCGAGGATCGCATCCAGAAGATCGATCCGGATACCGGTCAGGTACTCGCCACGATTCCGGCGCCCGGTGGTGGCGGCGATTCGGGGCTCGCGTGGGCCGAAGGGACGCTATGGGTGGGGGAATATCGCGAGCGGAAGATTCATCAGATCGATCCCCGGACGGGAGCGATCCTTCGCTCCATCCCCTCCAACCGCTTCGTGACCGGGGTCACCTGGGTCGATGGAGAACTCTGGCACGGCACCTGGGAAAATGACGCGAGCGAGTTGCGGCATATCGATGCCCGCACGGGAGCGGTCCTGGAGGAACTCGAGTTGCCAGCCGGCATCGGTGTGTCGGGGCTCGAGTCCGACGGCGGGGATCGGTTTTTCTGCGGAGGCGGGAACAGCGGCAAGGTGCGAGCCGTCGCCCGACCGAGACGCGGCTCGGCGGCAAGCAGCGGCTCCGGGAACAAGGTCACGCACAAGTAATCGGAGCGGCCATTCCCACTACGGTTTATCCGGCTTCGACCGCTTGAGTTCGCTCACTGCCAGCACCTGCGCGATGCGCGTGCCGTCCCAGCGATAGACCAGGTGCTGTGACTGCACGCACGGCGCGACGACGTCGGGATGGAACGCGGCCAGACACTCGCCGCCGCGATGCCGCGCACTGTCGTAGACGATGCCATTGGACTCGGCGGTGCGCAGCTCGTGGGCCAGCGCGACGCTGGGGCCATAACTGTGCGGATCCTGCGCCGCCGGCCAGCCGCCGCGGATGTCATGCAGCCGACTGTCCACGCTGGTGCGATAGCAGCGCATCTGGATGTCGCACGCGGGCTCCGCCGTGGCGGCGAGAAACCGTTCGCGGTGGTACACGGTTTCCTCGACCGCGGTGGCGATGCTGTGCGCGGCGTAGAACACGCCCCACGTACCATCGGAAAAGCGGCTGCCTTCCGGGTTGAGATGGGTGAAAGCGGCCATCACCGGGGTCGAGCCCGGTCCGCTGATGCGGTGCTCCTTCGGCACCTGCCTCAGCGCGCCGGCCTCTTCGCGCAGGCGCGGATTGGTCAGTGCCTCGATCGCGAACAGCGCGTCGATGTCCGCCGGATCGGCGATGCGGTCGTAGACGCCGACGGGCGGGAAGCGGCTGGGCACGATGCGATACGCGTGAGTCCAGCGAATACGTTTGACGGGTGGCGGATTGGTCGGCATGTAAGTCCAGGAAATTCGGCTCTCGTGGGAGCGACTTCAGTCGCGATGCCGTTGGCTCCCGGGCTTTGCTGACCGGAAAGCATCGCGGCTGAAGCCGCTCCCACAACAGCATCGCAGGCGATCGTCTCGACAACCGCGACGTGCGCAAACACGGCTCGGTTCAGCCGCGCTGCGCATCCAGGTACTGGCGCACCACGTACAGGTCGGCGACGTTGCCCGACAGCATGCGCTCCAGCGCGGAATGACCACCGAACAACGCCGCCACGTTCGGCTTGTGCAGCCACGCATCGGCCTGCGCCGGATCGGGGAACAGGATCTGCAGCGATTTCCAGATGCCGAGCAGGTAGCTGATCCGCTCGAGGGTGTCGCGGCCGAGTGCGCCATCCTGCTGGCGCTTCCACTTGTAGAACGTCGATTCGGGCGGATCGCCCAACAGCCTGCGCTGGTCGGCGATGCGCAGCTTCCATTGCTCGGCGAGGCGGAAGAAGGCGCGCAGAGCCGGGCCTCCGGGATCCGCGGCAGGAGTGGTTTCAGGCAGCGGTTGCGCTTGCATGCGAACTCTCCTTGTGAAGTTGAATTCAATTTTACTCCACAACGGAAGTACTGGTCAATATTTGACCAGCCCTCCCGGCGACACTCACGGCTCCGAGGTGCTCGCATCCTTCGCGCAACCGCAATCGGACTGCGGGTCCGGGCCGCCATCGGCGATGAAACGGTCGATGCGTTGCTCCAGCACCGGCAACGGCACCGAGCCCGTCGACAGCACGGTGTCGTGAAAGTGGCGGATGTCGAACTTCGTGCCCAGCGCCTTTTCCGCCTTCGCGCGCAACTCGCGGATCTTCAGGTAACCGAGCTCGTACGACAGCGCCTGGCCTGGCCAGCTGATGTAACGGTCGACTTCGTTGGCGATCTCGCGCGCGGACAGTGCGGTGTTGACGGTGAGGTAATCGATGCCCTGCTGGCGGGTCCAGCCCAGGTGATGGATGCCGGTGTCCACCACCAGCCGGCAGGCGCGCCACATCTGGTAGCTGAGGTAGCCGAAGCGCTGGTACGGCGTCTGGTAGATACCCATCTCGTTGCCGAGGTATTCCGAGTACAGGCCCCAGCCCTCGCCGTAGGCGGAGATGTAGCTGTTGCGGCGGAATGCGGGCTGGCCGCGTTGCTCGTCGGCCAGCTCCAGCTGCAACGCGTGGCCCGGATAGGACTCGTGCAGGGTCAGCGCGGGCATGTTGTACAGCGGCCGCGACGGCAGGTCGTAGGTGTTGACCAGATAGACCTCCGCGCCACCACGGCCGGAGGTGTAGTACGGCGCGATATCGGCCGGTACCGGCTGGATGGTGAAGCGCTGGCGCGGCAGATGGCCAAAGTATCTGGCCATCTGGCCGTCCACCTGCTTGGCCACCCAGGCACTGCGCATCAGCAGCTCTTCGGGCGTCTTCGCATAGAACTGGGGGTCGCTGCGCAGAAACTTGAGGAACTCGGCGAAGCTGCCCTTGAAGCCGGAGTCCGCCATCATCATCAGCATTTGCGCGTGGATCTTCGCCACCTGTTCCAGCCCAACCTGGTGGATGGCATCGGGGCTCAGATCCAGCGTGGTGTATTCGTGGATCTGCTGGCGATAGAACGCCTTGCCGTCCGGCAACGCCTCGGCCGCCAGCGTGGTGCGCGCCTGCGGCACGTAATCGTTGCGGAAGAATTCCAGCAGCTTCGCATAGGCAGGAATCACGCCGTCGCGGATGCGCTGGAGCGCCTGGCCCTGCAGCAGTTGCGCCTGATCGGCCGGAATCGACGGCGGCAGCTGAGCGAACGGTGCGTAGAAGCTGCTCTGGGTCGGATCCTTCAACTCGGCCACCGCGGCAATCGACGCGTCGCGGCCCTTGAGCACCTCGCGCGGCACGCTGAAACCGCGCTGGAGACCGAGACGCATGTTGGCGATCTGCTGATCGACATAGGCCGGAATCTGGCCGAGCCGATCGAGGTATCGGTGGTAGTCATCGATCGTACGCAACCGATCGCCGCCCAGCTCGTAGCCGATGTCCGACCAGAACGCCGAATCGCTGCTGAACGGCATCTGCCAGTTCGCGAATCTCTGGTCGGCGATGAAGTTGCCGATCTGCTCGCGATAGATCGCGTAGTTGGTCCGGTTGGCCGGCGACAGCTGTGCCACGTCGACGCCGTCCAGCTGCCTGAGCACGTTCTGCCAGTAATCCAGCCGCTGCTGTTGGCGGGTCGCATCGACATCGTCGAGGCGGCCTTCGTTGGGCTGCGATTCGCCCGACGCGCTGATGCCGGCCTGGCCGGTACGCCATGCCCACTCGGCGGTGTAGATGGTCCTGAAGCGCGCGTCGGCGCTATCGGCGGACCGGCTGGCCGGCGGGGCCGATGCGGCGCGCAAGGGGCATGCGCCGCAGGCCAGCGCGAGCGTGGCCAGCATGGCCAGCGTCAGGGTCTTTTTCACAGGAGTTCCCGGTTGTTTGACGGCGCCATCATCGCAGCGCGAGGCCACGTATCCAACCGCGCCGCTCATCCCAGGTCGAGCTTGCCCACACCCACGGCCTGCAGATAGGCGGCTAGATTTCGCTCGGCGGCCTCCACGAACAGCTCGCCACTCGGCGCGCAGGCATCGATGCGATCCGGACGGAAATTGCGGAAATCGCCGCGCAACCGGCACCACGCGCCCAGCGTCCACTTGCCGCCCCAGAACGACAGGCACAGCGGTTCGACTTCGCGTGTGCTGGCGCGGCCACTTTCATCGCGATACTCCAGCTGCAGCACCTGGTTGCCGACGATGGCCGCGTGCAACCGGTCGATCAGGGCCGCGAAGTTGTCGCGGTACTGATCGCGCCACACCGGCGCGAAGATCCGCGTGCGTGCCGAGCGCTCGCGCAACTCGGGGGGCAGCACCGCTTCGATCTTGAGCAAAGCGGACTGTGCGCTTTCGGCCAGTTGCGTGCCGGCGAACGCACGCACGAAGCGCGAACCGACCACCAGTGCCTCCAGTTCGCTCGCGGTGAACATCAGCGGCGGGATGTCCGAACCCTTGCGCAGCACGTAACCGACGCCGGCTTCGCCCTCGATCGGCACGCCGGACAGCTGCAGGTCGGCCACGTCGCGATAGACCGTACGCAGCGAGACGCCCAGAGTCTGCGCCAGCGAGCGCGCCTGCAGTGCGGTGCGCCGGCCGCGCAGGGCATGGATGATGAGGAACAGGCGATCGGCTCGACGCATCCGCGCATCATCGCCGGGATCAGCGATGGCGAACAGCGTCGAACGTCACGGCTCATCTCATCATGCCGTTTGCGCGGCGACCAACTCGGCATCCTTCGCCGCCGCGCGCTGCAGCGCCGGACGTGCGAGCACGCGATCGATATAGGTGCGAATCACCGGCAGTTCCGGCACCAGCTTGAACATGGTCGTCCAGTTCAGCGCCGTGCCCCACAGCACGTCGGCCGCGCTGAACGTATCGCCGAGCAGGTACGGACCTTTTTCGAGCTGGTCGGTCAGCGTCTTCAGCATGGTGTCGAAGTCGCCGTATGGCGAGGTCGCCGGCGGTGCCGGTTCGCGCTGCAGCGACTTGTCGACCAGCGCTGGCTCGAAACACGAACCGTAGAACACCAGCCAGCGCAGATAGGGGCCACGCAACGGATCACCGATCGGCGGCGCCAGCTTCGCCTCGGGATAGAGGTCGGCAAGATAGATGAACACCGCCGGCTGTTCGGTGATCAGCGCGTCGCCGTGGCGAATCGCCGGCACCTTGCCCATCGGGTTGATCGCCAGGTACGCCGGTTGCCGCTGCTCGCCGTGCTTCAGGTTGAGCACCTGCAGGTCGTAGTCGGCACCAAGCTCCTCGAGCAGCGCGCGGGTGCCGGCGGAGCGACTTTGTGGCGAGTGGAAGAAGCTGACGCGGGGTGTCGTGTCCATAGATCAAGTGCTCCTGGGTCGGGTACGGCGATTCAGTCCTGCGGAGGCTGACAAACCGCGTCGATATGGTGCCCGTCCGGGCCCATCACGAACGCCGCGTAGCAGTGCGCGTGATGGTGCGGGCGCAAACCCGGCGCACCATGGTCGATGGCGCCGGCGAGCAGCGCGCGGTGTGGAAAGCATTCACCCGGGCGCGGTTGCCGGCAACGAAGGCGACGCGCAGCGGAGTCGGTGCGGCCGGACTTTCGACCAGCCAGAACTCCGGCTCGTCCACAGCGGCAACGGCCGTGACGGGTCGTCAGCACGACTGGCTCCGCGGAGGGAGAAAATGGCGGCCGAGGCCGGTCAGGGCGACCAGGAACACGCGCCGGCCGGAGCGCGTTCCGCGATCCGGCGGCGTCGGGTCGTGCGGTGCACGGGACGCCGGCAACCGGTACCGTCCGTCCAGCAGCAGGCCGTTCAAATACAGCGGGCGATACGCCATCAGCGTACGTTGCAGGATCTTGTTCATGGCCATCGCCTCTCACGCCGCCAGGGCTTCGCCGACGCACCATGGCGGCAACTGGGCATGCTTGAACAGGCGGAACCAGTGTTCGCGGTCGCTGGCGCTGTAGAGGTCCAGCGTGCGGATCACCTCGCGGGCAAACTCCACGCTGCCCAGGTGGCTGGCGGTGATCACTCCGCCATCGCTGACCGCCAGCACGCCGCTGTCGTACTGTTCGGCACCGCCATAGGCCGGTACCTGGCCTGCGATCTGGCCGGACCAGTTGCCGGTATGCCGGCAATGGTCGAGCAGGCCGGCGCGGGCCAGCGCCAGCACGCCGCTGTCGATGCCGGCCACCGGCGCGCCGCCCGCGTGCATCTGACGGATCGTCGTCACCGCGGGTTCGCCTTCGCCGCGCTGCCACAGATGACCACCGGGCACGATCAGCAGCGCCGCGCGCTGTGGGTCGAGCTGGGCCAGCGACACGTCCGGCTGTACGCCAAGGCCGCCCATCGACATCACCGGAGCCCGGGTGAAGCCCACCGTCTGCACCAGCCAATCGCCGGGGCGACGGATTTCGCACAAGGCCAGCGCCGCCTGCCAGTCGGCGAAGCCATCGAAGACCAGGAAATAGACCGTATCGCGCATGTTGCATCCCTCCGCTATGGAGGTGCAGCTTGCCCACCCCCTGCTGCCAACGTGATGTCAGTAGCCGGGCGGCGCCATGACCGGCGCGGGCATGCTGGCGCTGTTCAGCCGCAGCCGGGACAATGCCCCATTCTTCTGCCACGGACCCGACATGAAGCCCATCTCGCTGATCCAGTTCCTGATCGAGGAACGCCGCGCCGGCCACATCAACGCCGAACTTTCCCTGCTGATCGAGGTGGTCGCGCGCGCCTGCAAGCGCATCGCGGTGGCCACCAACAAGGGCGCACTCGGTGGGGTGCTCGGCATGGCCGGCAGCGACGGCGCGCTGAGCATGAACATCCAGGGCGAGGCGCAGAAGAAGCTGGACGTGATTTCCAACGAGATCCTGCTGGAGGCGAACGCCTGGGGCGGCCACCTCGCCGCCTGCGCCTCGGAAGAGATGGAAGACCCGCAACAGATTCCGGACGGCTATCCGAAAGGCAACCACCTGCTGCTGTTCGATCCGCTGGACGGTTCGTCGAACATCGACGTCAACATTTCGGTCGGCACGATCTTCTCGGTGCTGCGCTGCCCCGACGACATCGCCGAACCGAAGGTCGAGCATTTCATGCAGCCGGGCACCGAGCAGCTGGCTGCCGGCTACGTGGTGTACGGCCCGGCCACGGTGCTGGTGCTGACCTTCGGCCACGGCACCCACGAGTTCACGCTGGAGCGTGAGGTCGGCAGCTTCATGCTGAGCCGGCGCGGCATCCGCATCCCGGAGGAGACCGCCGAGTTCGCCATCAACATGTCGAACCAGCGCCACTGGCAGCCGCCGATGCAGCGCTACATCGGCGAGCTGCTGGCCGGCACCTCCGGCCCGCGCGGCAAGGACTTCAACATGCGCTGGGTTGCCTCGATGGTGGCCGACGTGCATCGCATCGTGACCCGTGGCGGCGTGTTCTATTACCCGCTGGACGCGAAGATCATGATCCAGGGCGGCAAGCTGCGGCTGATGTACGAGGCCAACCCGATGGCCTTCATCATCGAGCAGGCCGGTGGCGCGGCCACGACCGGGCGCGAGCGCATCATGGACGTCCAGCCGTCCGGACTGCACCAGCGCGTACCGGTCTTTCTCGGCTCCAGGAAAGAGGTTGAAGTGGCCACGCATTACCACCTGGAAGCCGACAGCGCGCAGGGCTGACGTTGTTGTTCTTGCTCTCTCCTGCCTGCAGGGAAGGCCGGGGTGAGGTCGCTCTTCGCGTACCCGCCAGGATCGAGAACTTCAGCCCTCGCCGAAAGGACTGCCTTCGGTCGCCAACCTCCCTGCAAGCGGGCGGAGGAGCAAAGCAGGGACAGGCGTTGCCGCCGTCCTTCGCCCCCGCAGCGCCATGTCAGCGCCCTAAGCTCTGCACCAACCCACCTCCACTCTGGCAACACAACCGATGCCATTTCGCCGCTACCTGCTGCCGTTGCTCGCCACGCTCGCGCTGAGCGCCTGTTTTGGCGGCAGCAAGCCCACTGTCCCGCAACCGGTCATCGTGCCGCCGCTGGTACCTGTGAAGCTGAAGATCGGCCTCGCGCTGGGAGGCGGCGCGGCGAAAGGCTTCGCGCATATCGGCGTGATCAAGATGCTGGAAGCCAGCGGCATTCACCCGGATGTGGTCGCCGGCACCAGTGCCGGCAGTGTGGTCGGTGCGCTGTACGCCAGCGGCATGGATGCTTTCGCGCTGCAGGAAACCGCATTCGGCCTGGACGAAGCGAAGATCCGCGACGTGCGGCTGTTCTCCGGCGGGCTGGTGCAGGGTCAGGCGCTGCAGGATTACGTCAACCAGCTGGTGCACCACCAGCCGATCGAAAAGTTGAAGATCCCGTTCGCCGCCGTCTCCACCGAGCTGGAAACCGGTGCGCGCATCGTGTTCGTGCGCGGCAATACCGGGCAGGCCGTGCGCGCGTCCTCCAGCATCCCCGGCGTGTTCGAACCCGCCGACGTTCGCGGCCGGCATTACGTCGACGGCGGCGTGGTCAGCCCGATACCGGTGGACGCGGCGCGCCAGCTCGGTGCCGACTTCGTGATCGCGGTGGACATCTCGACCAAGCCCAGCGGGAGCAATCCGCAAGGCATGATGAACATCGTCGGCCAGTCCATCACGATCATGGGCCAGCAGCTGGCGGCGCAGGAAACTGCGCGTGCCGACGTGGTGATCCGGCCCAACCTCGGCAACATCGGCCCGACCGATTTCGAGCAGAAGAACCAGGCCATCCTCGAAGGCGAGAAAGCGGCGCTGGCAGCCATTCCGGCCATTCGCGCCAAACTCGCCGCGATGGTTGCGGCACGTCAGGCCGCCGCAACCACGCCCACGCACTGAAGCGTGCGCCGGCATGGATGTGCCATGCCGTCCTGCACTTGGCGCGTGCAAACTTCTGGTAGTAGCGTGCAGACTTCCCTGCGTCGGAGTCCCTCATGTTGAAACGCTCGCACCTGCCTGCTTCATGTCTTCTGCTGGCCATCGCGCTGGCACCGGACGCATTTGCCGCATCGCCCGCGGTCGATCCGCGCATCGAACAGCTGTTGACCGAGCTGGGCAAGCCGCTGCACATCGAGGCGGTGGCGATTTCGCCGGACGGCAGGCAGCTGGCCTGGGTGATCGAGCGCGACGGCAAACCGTCGATCGAAGTGGCCGCTGCCGACGGCAGCCACGCGCGGCGCATCGGCGCCGCAGCCAAGCCCGGCCTGTGTGCCGAATCCGGAGTTGCGTGGGCGCCTGATTCCCGGCACCTCGCGTTCGTGTCCAACTGCAGCGTCGACCTGACCAGCACAAAGGTGATGCAGAACATCATCTTTGTCGCTGATGCCAGTCACGAAGACATGGCCGGCAATGGGTCGCCCAGGCAGCTGGTCAAGCTCGCAGGTTATGCGCGTGCGCTGCAATGGACGACCGACGGCAAATCACTCGGTTTCCTCTACGTGCCCGGCGCCACCCGCCGCGCCAGCGCGTTGGCGGCCGCCAAGCCCGCCGCCGGCGAAGTCGGCGTCGCCGGCATGGAAGTGCAGCGCGTGGCCAGCGTCGAGGTCGCCAGCAGCACGCTGCACGAACTGACGCCGGCCAGTACCTATGTCTATGAATTCGACTGGTCGCCGGACGGTACCCGGATCGCCTACACCGCTGCCCAGCCGCCGGGCGACAACAACTGGTGGGTCGCCAAGCTCTACGTGCAGCCGGCACAGCCGGATGCCGCCGCCACGCTGCTGGTCGACCCGACCCACCGCAGCAGCGGTTCGCTGCACAGCCTGCAGATCGCCCTGCCGCGCTGGTCGCCGGATGGTTCGCGGATCGCCTTCATCGGCGGCTTGATGAGCGACCAGGGCGCTACCGGCGGCGACATCTACGCGGTGCCGGCCAGCGGCGGCACGCCGGTCAATCTCACGCCGGACATCCATGTCACGCCGTCATGGCTGAGCTGGACCGGCCCGCAGTCGATGCTGGTCAGTCAGGTCGGCAACGGCCAGAGCCAGCTGGCGGATTACGCGGTCTCGGCCACGCATGCGCAGCAGCAGACCGTGCACTTCACCGTGCCGGCGAGCTTCAGCGACGGCAGCGCCTCGATGGCCGTTTCGCTGTCCAGCGATCATCGGCATCTCGCGTTCGTGCAGAGCTCGTATGCCGCCGCGGACGAAGTGCATGCCGGCGCGCTGAGCGATGCCGCGCCGGCCGCGGTGACCTCGTTCAATGCCGCGCTCAAACCAGCCTGGGGCAAGGCCGAATCGGTGGAATGGAACGACGAAGGCTTCCACGTGCAGGGCTGGTTGCTATACCCGGCCCACTACGACCCGACGAAGACCTACCCGATGGTCGTGGTGGTGCACGGCGGTCCGTCGAGCGCGGTAGTGCCGCGCTGGCCGGGCGTGGGCTACGGCGCGGCGCCGCTGTCCGCGCTGGGTTACTTCGTGTTCGAGCCGAACCCTCGCGGCAGCTTCGGCCAGGGTGAGAAATACGTGCAGGCCAACCGCAAGGACTTCGGCTACGGCGATCTGCGCGACATCCTCGCCGGCGTCGACGCGGTGGAGAAGAAGGCGCCGGTGGATGACAAGCGGCTCGGCCTCACCGGCTGGAGCTACGGCGGCTTCATGAGCATGTTCGCGCCGACCCAGACCCAGCGCTTCCGCGCCGTGGTGGCTGGTGCCGGCATCGCCAACTGGCAGAGCTATTACGGCCAGAACCTGATCGATCAGTGGATGCCGCCGTTCTTCGGCGCCAGCGTGTACGACGACCCGGCGATATACGCGAAGAGTTCGGCGATCAACTTCATCAAGCAGGTGAAGACGCCGACGCTGATCGTGGTCGGCGACCGCGACGCCGAATGCCCGGCACCGCAGTCGTTCGAGTACTGGCATGCGCTGCGCGCGCAGGGCGTCACCACGTCGCTGGTGGTGTACCCGAACGAGGGCCACCATTTCGTCGACCCCGCGCATCAGCGCGACGTGCTGCAGCGGGCGCTGGGCTGGTTCGCGAAATACCTGCCGGCCGGCGGCTGACCCCATGCGGCGTGGTTCCTTCCGGCACAGGCCGGAAGGAACCGGTACTCATGATTCGGGCGGATCGCGCCGGCGCGTGTGGGTGACCGCGCCGACGATGCCGATGCCCAGCAGCACCACCACGCCGACGATGATCCATTGCGAGGGCGCATGCAGCAGGAAGGCGGCATAGGCCAGACCGCCGATCACGACGATCATGCCGATCAGATAAAGCGCAAATGAGGACATCGGTGCCTCCGTATCGTCTGGCGTCGCGTGGATCGAAGGGATCGAGGCGTGGCCGGGAATCCGAGCAGACACGCCACGCCATCACCGGCACGTGAAGACGCGCCGGCGACCTCGCCTCGGTCAGGAAACATTGGCGGGAGGAATGCGGTCCGGGGCATCATCCGCAGGCTCCGCCGGTTTTCCCACCTCGATGCCGATTCCTCCATGACGCCTGCCCAGCCACCCTGCGCCCGATTGCCGTTGCGCTTCGATGCCGACGCCATGCGCGCCGCCGTCGCCGTCTTGCCGCAGGAGGCCTGGCAACCCCATTTCAACACCGGCTATTACAACGGCGACTGGAGCGGCGTCGCCCTGCGCACCTTCGACGACGCCCCGCTGCCGCTGGCTCCCGGCAGCGGGGCGGCGAGGGACACCGCCTACTGCGACGCGTTCTGGCGCGGGCAGCTGGCCAGACTGCAGACCGGATTGCGCAGCGCCCGGCTGTTGCGGCTGGGGCCGGGTGCATCGATCCACGAACACCGCGACTACGATCTGGGCACGCCCGAGGGCGATCTTCGCGTGCACATCCCCATCGTCACCGACCCCCGGGTGGATTTCCTGCTCGATGGCCTGCGCGTGCCGATGCAGGCCGGCGAGTGCTGGTTCCTCGACCTGTCCAGGCCGCACCGTGTCGACAACCATGGCGGTTGCGAGCGTATCCACCTGGTGGTCGATTGCCGACCGTCGCCCTGGCTCGCCGAACAGATCGGCACCGGTTTCCCCGACACGCCGGCAAGCCAGCCCAGCCGCGGCAACGAAGCCTTCGCCGCCTTTCGCGCCCATGTCCATGCCGATCCCGCGCTGGAAGCCATGCTTGCCGAGCATCTGGACAGCCAGGCGTTCGTGCACGCCGTGCTGGCGCTGGCGGCCGACACCGGCCACCGCTTCGGCGAGCAGGACGTGCGTGCCGCCCTGGCCCGGGGACGCCGCGACTGGATCGAACCGTGGCTGGTTTGAACCCCGTGGATGACGACTTGCGCGCCTGGCTGCCGATCAGGCTGTGGCAGGACGACGGCGGGTGGTCGGTCGACTGGTGCCGGTTTGGCACCCAGCCGCTGCGCGAACCCTTCTTCTACGACAGCGTGGAGCTGGCCTTGCAGCGCCCCTTCAATCTGGCATGTCGTCGGCGCACCGGCATGCAGGCCTTGCTCGAATGGCATTCGCGCAGTCCGGGCATCCCGCCGACGGCCTTCCTCTTCCATGCCTCACGCTGCGGCTCCACCCTGGCGGCCCGCATGCTGTCCCGGCTGGACAGCCACACCGTGCTGTCCGAGCCGTCCACACTCGATGCGGCGCTGCGCGCGCACTACCGCGACCCTGCCGCAGCGGAGCACCAGGAAACATGGATCCCTGCCTTGCTCGGCGCCTACGGTCAGCGCCGACTCGGCGGGGAGCGCGCGCTGGTCGTCAAGCTCGACGCCTGGAACATTTTCGAACTGCCGCTGCTGCGCCAATGCTTCCCCGATACGCCATGGCTGTTCCTGTATCGCGATCCGCTGGAGATCGCCGTCTCGCATCTGCACTCACCCGGCCGGCACATGGTGCAGGGCCTGATCGGCCCGTCGCCGCTGGCCATGCCGTTCGAAGAGGGCGTGGCCCTGTCCCGGCCCGAATTCGTCGCCCGCACGCTCGGCAGCCTTCTCGCCGCCGGGCTGGAGCAGTGCCGCCGCCACGGCGGCCTCGCCGTCAACTACGAGGAGTTGCCGCACGCGGTGACCGGGCGCCTCGCCCCGCTGTTCGCGCTGGACCCGGACGCCGCCGCGTCCACGCTGGCAGGTGCCACGCATCACGCCAAGCGGCCCGGCGAAGTCTTCGAGCAGGATCGCGCGCGCAAGCGGCAAGCCGCCGACGACGCCACGTGCCGGCAGGTCGAGCGATGGGCGCAGCAGCCCTATGCCGCGCTGGAAGCGCTGCGTGCGGAGCAGCGGGCATGGGCCGCAAGCCCGGCCTGATCCTGCGGCACCTGCGGTCCGGTCGGCAGCGCTTCCTGCGTGGTTGAACACGGGTGGGGCTAGAACAGTTCTCCCTGCGGCGACACTTTTCGCGGCGGTTCGAAACGGGAGGTGTCGAGCGCCAGTTCGCGCGCACGGCCGAAGCCGTGCTTGCGGCAGGCCACCTCGAAGCGGCGGCGCAGCAGATCGGCGAACACGCCCTGCCCGCGCATGCGGGTGGCGAAGTTGCTGTCGTAGTCGCGACCGCCATTCATCTGCTGTACCAGACTCATCACGTGTTCGGCGCGCTGCGGCGCGTGCAGGGCGAGCCACTCGCGGAACAGCTGCTTCAGTTCGTACGGCAGGCGCAGCGTGGTGTAGCCGGCGCAGCGTGC